>DATNPU010000207.1:0-8993 GCA_036703105.1 Microcoleaceae cyanobacterium | reverse complement strand
GTTCCTAATCCTCCCGCATCGGCCACTGCAAATGTAAAGCTATCACTGGTCGTTTCACCGCCGTTGTGACGATAGCTCAGTGCTCCACTATTGATCGCTGCCTGTGTAAAGGTTTGTCCCGCTGTGATCGCCCCACTATTGAGCGAGAGCGTTCCATTTGTCGGTAAACTTGTCAAACTATAGGTCAGCTGAAGCGGTGAGTTATCAACATCGCTAGCGAGCAGGAGTGTATTCGTAATAACGGCTGTCGCCCCTTCAGAAACCGTTACACCCAGATTCGTTGCCAGCACCGGAGCGTCATTGACCGGAATGACTTGAATCGAGAAGGTGGTAGGCGCGATCGCTCCTCCCTGGCCATCAGAAATGGAGAAGACAAAATTATCCGTGAGTGACTCGCTACCATTTTGCTGATAGGTCAGTCGGCCAGCATTAACATCAGCCTGACTGAAGGTGCTACCCGTGGTGATTGCAGCTCCATTTAAACTCAGGCTACCGTTGACTACATTCGGTGGGGTTACTAGCGTATACTTCACCTGTTCTGGAGGATTATTCTCATCCGTAACCAGCAACAAGGTATTGGTGATCGTTTGATTGCTCCCCTCGCTGAGCGTTAGTGGTGTATTCGTGGCCAGAACTGGCTGATTATTGACCTGCAAACTTAGTTGATACAGGCTACTAGCCGCTTGAGCAAACACCCGGATGTAGTAAGTTCCAGGATCAAGTTCACCCACGATCGATTCTGATGTTGTCCCGCCCTGGGCTGAGGCAAACAGAACCGTACCACCAGAGCTGTAGATTTGCACATCTAGGTTGCTACTGAGTGCACCAGCATTAGGTCCCGTTAATGCCAGGTTCAAGCTGGTACGGCTACCCAACGAAAACTGATAATAATCGTTAGGATCTATCGTCACATTGGCGCTGTCCTGGTAGATCCCATTGCCATTGAGCACACCTAGTGGGAGAGCAGCCGCCAAGGTATTTCCGGCAACATCAAGCCGAGTCGGTGACAAAGGTGCGGGCGGCTTCAGTGGAGAAACAGCTTGAAGCTGGGTTCCAGCGAAATTAGGAAGCGACACAACCGACAACCGCCCCACCCCGTTCATCAACCACACTTCATTAGAACCAGTGGCAGGATCTCGCCATAGGATGTCTGTAAAGCCATCTCCATTAAAATCGCCTGTCCCCTGCATCTGTTTGGTAACAATTGGCTCTGCGGGTAACTCAACTATCCCCGCTAAACTGGTGCCATTCAGTAACCAAACACCATTCGCACCCTGCGATGGGAGACGCCAAAATAGGTCAGGGCGATTATCTCCATTAAAATCACCAACCGTCTGAAGTTCCCAACCGCCCCCTACGGTTGGTAACGCGATCGCTGTAATCAGATCAAACCCGTTCATCAACCAGACCCCAGTGGCTCCCAAACTTTGGTTGCGCCATACGAGATCAGGTCGACCGTCCTGGTTAAAGTCGCCAACTCCCCGGATTTCCCAACCAATCGGTGCTGTAGGCAGAGGATTCAGGGAGGATAGAACGTTGCCGTTACTGCCACTCATTAGCCATACCCCAGCGCTGCCAGTCTGCTGGTTCCACCACACTAGATCTGATGTACCATCATTGTTGAAATCAGCGGCAGCACCAATTCGCCAACTCGCATCTGCAACAGCTGATGGTGTAAACCCGATCGTGCTCACAGAGCTGGTATAGTTCATCTGCCAGGCAGAGATTGTCCCCCCATTAGCGTAATCACGCCAGAAAATATTGGTACGGCTACCGTTATCTGCTAGCACATTTAATGAATAGTTCGTGCTAGGGGTCGTATTAGTCGGAGCATTGGGATCGACGGGGGGGCCGGGAAGCACTCGAATATAGTAAGTGCCCGGATCAAGCACTGTGTTAATAATGTCGGGAAGAGTGCCTCCATTGGTGGAGGACAGGGCGATGCTATCTGAATCAGTGACGATCGCTCCTGAGCTATTCAACACCTGGACATCGGCATTGGCACTTAACCCTGTAAGTGTCAAATTAAAGCTGCTTCGACTGGTAAGCGTGAAGCGGTAGTAGTCGTTGTCACCGAACTCAACGGAATCTGTAAATGTCTTGGCGACAGAACCCAGGACAATTCCCTGAGCCTGGCTCAGAGTGTTACCTACATTATCAGGCATCGCTATCACCACTGGAACTATGGCATAGCTATTCTGCCCTCCAAGTACATTCTTACTGACAAAATTCGTAGATCTTTACAGATCTCCCCTTATTCAACTAATACAAAAAGAGTCCAGAAAATTCCGGAAAAACCTTAATACTAACACCTCAATTTGCTTTTAGAAAAATTTCTGTTAACGCACGGCTATTGATGGTACGGTAATGCATCAGTATTTAGATTCATCCCTGAAGTGCAGTATCAGCATTGACGTTTCGTTGTACCTCTCAACAAAATTAGCTAAATATCTTCGCCTGCTTTGAGGGAGATCAAGTAGCAAAACAACTAGGGTAGATCTTGCTGAAGCTGTCGATCGTGGAAACAGTTAGCAAGATCTACCCTAAGTAGATGAATGAGTTAATTTGCATTCTGAGACTTAAACGGCTGCTTGTTGACGCTGATACAGGGAGTAATATAGCCCCTTGCGTTGCAGCAGTTCATCATGCGTACCCTTTTCTACCAACACGCCTTTTTCGAGAACCAGAATTAAATCTGCTTTCTTTAAGGGGGCGAAGCGGTGAGCAATCAAAAATACAGTCCGGTCTTTAGATACTCGCTGGAGATTCTGTAAGACCTGTTGTTCGGTTTCGCTGTCCAGAGCACTGGTTGCTTCATCTAACACCAAAATTGGCGCTTGAGAAAGAAACAACCGGGCTAATCCTACCCGCTGGCGTTGCCCTCCGGATAAGGAAGTCCCCCGCTCTCCCACATTGGTTTCATAACCATGCGTGAGCTCACTAATGAAATCATGGGCTGCCGCTAAACGTGCCGCTTCGACAACCTGTTCAGCAGAAATATCGGGATTGCCTAAACTAATGTTGTCGAGGACACTGCCATTAAACAGAAAGTCCTCTTGCAGTACTACACCAATTTGCTTTCTTAGCGAGTAAAGGTCTGCGCTTTTGACATCGAACCCGTCTACCAAGATCCGTCCTGACTCTGGGGGATACAGGGCTTGCAACAGTTTGGACAAGGTACTCTTCCCTGATCCACTGCGACCCACTACCCCGACTAACATCCCTGGTTCTACAGTAAACGAGATGCCGCGCAATACAGGTTCCTGGTTCGGCTGATACCGGAAGAAGATTTGATCAAATGCTACGTTTCCTTTGAGGGGAGGGAGAACTAAGCCTGTCCCAGCTTCTGCCTCAGGCGCGGAGTTGAGAATGTCGCCAATGCGATCGACTGACAGCAAGACTTGTTGTAGGTTTTGCCAGAGCTGTACTAGCCGTAATAGAGGACCAGTCATCCGGTTGGAGAACATTTGGAAGGCCACTAATTGACCGATCGTAAATTTTTGGTCAATGACTAAATGTGCCCCAAACCAGAGGATCAGCAAATAAGACAGGTTTGTTAAAAAGTCAGCAATATTGTTGCTGATATTCGAGGTTGTTGAGGCTTTAAAGCTAGTCCGCACAAACCGGGCAAACAGACCTTCCCAGCGTTCCCGTGATGCCCGTTCAGCCGTGTGTGCTTTGACGGAATGAATCCCCGTGACGGTTTCTACCAGGAAGGACTGGCTATCCGCACTGCGGTTAAATGTTTCATTTAACCAGTTCCGCAAAATCGGCGTCGCTACTAACGTCAAAATGGCAAATAGGGGAATGACCGCTAACGCCACAAAGGTGAGGGGGATGCTGTAGTACAGCATGATCGCCAAATACACCACAGCAAAGAAGGAATCCAACACTACTGTTAATGCTGTTCCCGTTAAGAATTGGCGAATATTCTCCAGTTCTTGCACCCGTGCCACAGTATCCCCAACCCGCCGAGCCTCAAAGTAAGACAGTGGCAACCGCATTAAGTGGCGGAAGAGTTGAGCCGACAAGCTTAGATCCAGACGGCGGGCGGTATGCGTGAAGATAAATAGCCGTAATGTCCCTAGAATAGCTTCAAATAAAGCCACGGTGAGCATGGCAAAGGCCATGACATCCAGAGTAGACAAACTACCCTGTACCATCACCTTATCAATCACCACCTGGGTAATCACAGGGCTGATTAGCCCTAGAATTTGTAGTGTGAAAGAGGCAAACAGCACTTCAGACAGCAGGGTACGATATCTCCATACCGCTGGTAAAAACCACCCCAGATTAAAGCGTTCTTGCTTCTGGATCGCTTCTACCTGCCAAAGTTGACCATCCCAAGCTGCTTCTACCATTGCTTTGGGCACACTTTCACAGGTCAAATCTGGATTGAGCGGGTCGGCAATAATTAACCGATCACCCTTGACCGTATAGACCACCACCCAATGCGATGTGGCCCCAGTGCCGTTGGATGTCGCTGTTGCTGGAGCATCACGCCACAGCATAAGCATCGGGAAGTTATGCAGACGTAAATCGTTCCAGGTTGTTTGAATCCGCCGCAGATGAAAGCCCATTTTTTCAGCGGCTTCTGCCACCTCGGGTGGACGCTGCCCCCGCACCTGCCGCTGTACCCAGTCCAACTGCGAGGAGTTTTGCAAATGGTTGGCCACCATAGTTAAACAAGCGGCAGCCGTATTGATGCTGGGAACAAACGGAAATCCTGAAAACGGCTGACGGCTACTAGCGGTTTGGGGTTGGTAACGTCCCCGTTGGGTCGCCCAGAAGCGATCGAGGTCTGGAGAAGCCAGCGTACTCCAAAGCTGAGTTTGCCAAACAATGACTGTCACTTCCTTGTCCGCGGCTCTGGCTTTCCAAAAGCCTGGCAGTTCCAGGAGATCGCCTAACCAATCCCCTGGCTTCAGTAGCATCGACTGCCCCTCTTCGGGTACCAGACGTACCTTGCCAGCCATTACTAAGATTTGGCAACCGGGGGCATCGGTAGACCAAATCATTTCACCAATGCTAAACCGCCGCACCTCTGCCTGCTGCTTAAACCGAACTTGTTGTTCTGGATTTAAATAGCTGAGCGGGGGGGCATCCCAAGGCAAGTTAGTGGTTAGGTCATTAGCAATCATTCGCTCACCTGCAACTTGACTGTCATTGTTTGGATTTTTTCTGCCAGCCAGCGCTCAAAGAGTTCATTTTGTAACGCCTGTCTAAGCTGTCCATCTTCTAAGGTGGCAGGCAAAAACTGTTCTACTCGAAAGATTGCCCAATAATTTTCGACTGCGATCGGGCCGACCAATTCTCCAGGATTAGCAGAATCGATCGCAGCACGCAGCACATCCGGCAATGTGCCCCGGCTGACTGGCCCCATCATGCCATTGGCAACTCGTTCATCCGCTGTAGAGTATTCACGAGCAATCTGTTCAAAGTTGGCACCCTCATTAATTTGGGTATGGAGTTCTTCGGCTAACTCCTTACTGGCTACCACAATGCGGGATAGCACGATCCGATCAAGCAGTAATTTCCGCTCAATAAAATATTCCTGTAACCGGGATTCAGCAATTTGATTTTTGAGTTTTTCAAGCTTAAACCCATTCACGATTTGACTATGAAATAACTCATAGGTCGTGCCATTGCGGTTCAGCCATTCTTGAAATGATTTCGGATCAGTAAGCTTTTGTTGCAAGCGAAAGTCAACAACTGCTTGTTCCACCGTTGCTTGGTTAATGTCGAGATCCTGGCGAGTTTCCAGTTCCCGCTCAATCACATACTGTTTGAGAATATCGCCAATGAACGGTTGCAGTTTGCCACCCATTTGCAGGTATTTGAGGCACTGTCTCAGTGTGAGGGGCTGTTCATCTACGATCAGGAGAGCTTTAGATTCCATGAATTCAGGTTGTGATGCGGATGGATTTGTGTTTTATTGCTATCTCGTTCAGGGTAATTATCGCTAGCTTTGCATAATTTTTTCACAGACTTCTGTGATTCTGATGAAGAAAGCCAGCGATCGTACACACTAGCAATAGCAAATAGGGTCTAATACCCCGTATCGAAGAAATGAGGAACCGCTCCGGACGATCTGGCAGCTAATTAATACCATGCATCCCTTCTATAAGGGTTCGATCCCCTCCTGAGCCAATTCCTTGATCTTAGAAAGCCCAAATTCCAGCCTAAACTCGATCGTTTGCTCCCCCTATCTTGACATTATCTTCACATTAGTCTTCGGGATTGGCTCATAAGTTTTATTTGCCCTTTACTATTCCGCCAAAATTATAAATAGATCTAAACTCCGACCGGAAAACTGGGTTTTATGGCATGATCACAGAGTAAATACAGAGTTAAACTGTTTAGACTCTCGTTCTTGCAACTCCTAAGGAAATTCGCTTATGACGCTCCGACTAGGCGACACAGTGCCAGACTTTACCCAGCAGTCCAATGAAGGGGACATTAATTTTTATGAATGGGCAGGCGATAGCTGGGTCGTTCTTTTCTCTCATCCCGCAGACTACACCCCAGTTTGCACTACTGAGCTAGGTGAAGTAGCGAAACTCAAGCCAGAGTTTGATAAGCGGAATGCTAAAGTTATTGCCCTCAGTATTGATGATGTGGAATCCCATAAAGGTTGGATTGGGGATATTAACGAAACCCAAAACACGACCCTGAACTACCCAATTCTGGCAGATGCCGACAAAAAGGTTTCTGACCTGTACGACATGATTCACCCTAATGCCAATGCTAAGGTGACAGTCCGGACGGTATTTGTGATTGATCCACAGAAGAAACTGCGTCTAACTATTACCTATCCGCCTAGCACTGGGCGTAACTTTGATGAAATTTTGCGGGTAATTGACTCGCTACAGCTGACTGATAACTATAGTGTGGCAACTCCAGTCAACTGGAAAGATGGTGATGACTGTGTGGTTGTGCCCTCTATCCCGACCGAGGAAGCCAGACAGAAATTCCCGAAAGGGGTCACGGAGATTAGACCCTACTTACGGATGACTCCTCAGCCTGATAAATAAGCTGTAGTCGATCGACGCATACCTTACTCGATCGAGCACTCATAGTGGCCTCACAAACAGGGTGGACGTAAGTTCATCCTGTTTTACTATTTGGGCCTGCCAGTGATCCCTATCACCCGTCTGGGTTCTAGTTCATCACGTGGGTGAAATTGACAGATCACGATCGGGCTACCGCATCAATCACCCCGACTCAACAGCCAGAAAGCGATAGTAACAGTATCGAGTTCACTCATCGTCTCCATGTCTCCCAGTTGCCTTCTGCCCACTGCCTTATCGGAATTATTTGCTCAGGTCAGTACGACGAACATGATGACTCTGGCCGACCGATATGGCATTCAGGCTGCACTGTTGGCTGAGGTAATCAGTGAGGAAGATCGGCAAATGCTCGATCGCCTGCTTTACGCTCTGCGACATGGACGAGTTCAACTGGTGAACGACCTATCTGTTATTTCGTAATTTACCTGCGGGGATCTACCGATGCAATTGGTGCATTTGATTAAACAGGTGTTAGAAACCGGAGTTTTACCGATGTCCGTGGAGCGGGGCATTAATAGACTATTGACATCAACTGAGTTTAGTGATCTAGAACTGGCCGCGATCGATGAATTGTTAACCGCTTTAGCCACCGGAATGATCCGCCCGATCGCTTAAGCCAAGAGGAGTGTTACAGATCACATCCGCAAGAAACTTAGGTCACCCATTACAGGTCTAAAACTCACAGGATGAATAGATGTGAATCACGTTAGAAATCACCTACATCCGCGATGATTAAACCTATAGCCCCAGATCACTAATTTGCCCATTTCACCAGGAGGTTGGATATGCAACGGAGTTCTGAATTTCCTCTCTTTGTCCAAACCAGTGCCTTATTATTCGGTTTCTTAGCTCTGATTGCTCTGTTCTCCTGGGTTGCTCAACCGAAAGCAGCGCTCTCGACCACAACAACCGCTCCTACTGTTCAGCTTACAGCTCAGAAATAAGCACTAGCGCTGTAATAGTTTTTACTCTCTCACTCGGCCGATTCTGCGAATTATCCTTGTTTCTACTAATAAATTAGTACTAGTCTGTCGGTTTGCATTAGAATACAAATCATTGCGATCGCACTCTGGCAGGCTGTAGTGACTTTCCTGAACCGAACTGTTTCCAGACTTTTACCCTCACCCTTACCTGGAAACTACTGCCCAATCACGTTCAACGTAAGCTTTCTTAGTGGCGAATGCTGGTTAATTCTTGATGTCGGAGGGTAACTTGATACCCTATGGCCCGGCTGGATTCTCATCAACGTCAAGATTTATATCTGCGGGCAGCCACACGAACTGGGATTCATAAACCAATTCTGGCAGCTTTGGATGCCGTTCATTCCAGCCCTACCCTACCCGATCATGAAACAGGATTGGGGATTTCACCAGCCAATCGAGTGATTCCAGAACAGGTTGCTACCCTGGAAGGTCAAATTCACTATGCGGCGAATACCTTACGCAGCTTAACTAATCGCCTAATCGCTGAGCGCTGGAAACCTACTGATCTATGGCATTTAGAACAGGGGCGCTACACCGATAAGTTTCTTCAGGCGATCGCCTATGGCTATGTGGCTAATTCTAGTGATCCAACCGCCGCACAACTAGAAGCTTGTGGCTTTGCAGCTCTGCTGGCTGCCTATCTGCGTGATACCGCTAGCGATCTTCAGGCGATCGGGTGGTTGCCAGATCAGGCCATTTTAGAACAGCAATTGCCGCAATTTATTGAACATTTACCCAATCATTATCTTGGTCTAGCCCATCAACGAGCCGCTTTATTAGAAATGGTGCGGCTTTGGTTGAAGCTCGATACTCAAGCGGCGGCGATCGCAAATTTAACTGAGCGAGCATCTAGTAGTGCTGATGCTAGTTCACTCGATCGCAGCGGTTTAGATCTCGCTTTATTACAGTTTGGGCAGCGTGTGTTTACCAGTTATTCTGG
>DATNPU010000204.1:0-2756 GCA_036703105.1 Microcoleaceae cyanobacterium | reverse complement strand
AATATCGACCAGGATGCTGGCGAAGGCCACGATCGCGGCAAAAAAGACCATAATGCCTTGAACCGTGGGATAGTCGCGTTGAGCGATCGCGCGATAAAGGCGATTGGCGAGTCCGGGCCAGGAGAAGGTGACTTCGGTGAGTAATGCGCCACCCAAGAGCGCCGCTAAGGTTAATCCTAAAATCGTAATGACCGGGATTAACGCGTTCTTGAAGGCATGGGCAAGCAGGATGCGAGATTCGGGAATGCCTCTGGCTCTGGCCGCTTCCACATAATCGGATTGCAGGGTTTTCTGGAGGTTGACCCGGACAATGCGTTCAAAGATGCCGCTAATCAGAATCCCCAAGGTTAAGCAAGGTAACGCCAAATAATATAAGGCGGTGAAGAACTGGGGCAAATTACCATGCAGCAAACTGTCGATCGTATAGAGTCCAGTCGGCCCATCGGGGGCAGGCATTGTCACTGGGAAGCGCGTCCCCAGGGGGAACCACCCTAACCCAACCGAGAAGATCAGTTGCAGCACCATACCTAACCAGAACATGGGAATCGAGTAGGTAAGGATGCCAAACAATCGCCCACCGACATCCAGCGAGGTATTCGGACGGGAGGCAGACACGATACCAATCGTAATGCCGACAATCAGCGCGATCGCCATACTAATAATCGCGAGTTCAACAGTGGCCGGAAAGAACTTTTGAATGATCTCCCACACCGTTTGTCCCTGGCTTGTCAGCGATTTGCCTAAATCCAGCCGTAGCAATGACCCCATGTAATCGAGGTACTGCATGAATAAGGGTTTGCCTAAGCCTAACTGGTTGCGGAGTTCGTCCTTCGCCGCTTGGGGAGCACGAGGGCCCAACAGGGCATCGACTGGATCACCGGGGGTAGCTCGTAACAACAAAAATACGGCAGTGGTAATCACCCACAACATCAAAGGAGCTAATAGCAACCGAACCAGGATGTAGTACCGCAGAGCGCTAGAACGGGACATGGGCAGATTGTGCGATCGTCAAACTATACCTGGGGTCACTTTACCGCAACGATCGCAGCTTCCCACAAAAAGATTTCGCTCTGAGTATTTCTGCATAGCAGACCGATCTACAGCGATCGTCGTTGTTGCACCTTCCCATTCGATTCAGAGTTGAGCTTGGTAAACTCTTGCAAAATCATGGTTGAGGAGTGAGTAGGTGTGATTGAAAGGACAAACAGAGAGTCGGAGCAGTCGGAATCTGGATTTGAGGAGTTCAATTCCTTAATTGAAGAGTCCCAAATCATGCTGGAGGGGTCAAACAGAGTATCTGAAGCGTCCAACATCCTCTTTCAGGAATCCGTAACCCTGTTGAAGGGGTCAAACAGAGGGTATGAAGAGTCTGAAAGCAGGTTGGAGAAGTCCAACACCAAAGTTGAGGAGTCCGTAACCATGTTTGAGAGGTCAAACAGAGGGTAGGAGGAGCCCATAACCGTTTTAGACTGCTCAGACAAACTACTGATCTCCTCTGACTCAATTTCACAGAAGAGGGTTGCCGTAACCACCGCCGCCTGGAGTGGTAATCACAAACACATCTCCCGGTTGCATCGCCACTTCCGCTTGACTGCCCAACGCTTCAATCTCACCGGACGATCGCTCGACCCAATTTTGCCCCACTTGACCGGGACAACCTCCTTGCAAACCAAAGGGCGGCACAACGCGATGGTTCGATAGAATCGCTGCGGTCATCACTTCCCGAAACTGCAAGCGCCGGATCACTCCATTACCACCATGATGTTGTCCCATGCCACCACTTTCGGGACGAATAGCAAACTCCTGCAATAGCACTGGAAATCGCCACTCTAAGACTTCGGGATCGGTTAACCGTGAATTGGTCATGTGAGTATGGACAGCATCAGTGCCATCAAAGTTCGCTCCGGCTCCCGACCCCCCACAAATGGTTTCGTAGTATTGATAGCGATCGTTGCCAAAGGTGAAATTATTCATCGTGCCCTGAGAAGCCGCCAGCACTCCTAACGCGCCATACAGAGCATCCGTCACCGCCTGGGAAGTCTCGACATTGCCAGCCACCACTGCCGCCGGATACTGGGGATTTAGCAAACAACCTGGAGGCACAATGATGTCTAACGGCTTGAGACAGCCCGCATTTAAGGGAATATCATCATCCACTAAGGTGCGGAATACATATAAAACTGCCGCTTTGCACACGGCTAAGGGCGCATTAAAGTTAGTCGGTTGTTGAGGAGATGTGCCCGTAAAGTCGATCGTGGCCCTACGAGCCTCCCGGTTGACCGTTACTGCGACTTGAATCTGGCACCCATCATCCATCTGGTAAGTGAACGAGCCATCCTTTAATGCCGCGATCGCCTGTCGCACCGCCATTTCTGCATTATCCTGAACATGTTGCATGTAGGCTTGGACTGTGGCTAGCCCAAAGTGCTGCACCATCTTGATCAGTTCTTGTGACCCTTTTTCGTTTGCCGCCACCTGCGCTTTCAGATCCGCCAGATTCTGAGTGACGTTGCGGACAGGATAATCCCCAGTCGTCAACAATTCCAGTAGTTCGGCTTCGCGAAACTGTCCGCGATCGATCAGTTTAAACTGATCAATTAAAATCCCTTCCTGGGTAATGGTGGTGCTGTTGGGTGGCATTGATCCGGGAGTGATACCGCCAATATCGGCGTGGTGTCCGCGAGAGGCGACGAAGAAGAGGGGAGGGGGGGATAGAGAGGATGAGGAAGGTAGGGGAGATGGGGAGGATGAGGAAG
>DATNPU010000203.1:0-5102 GCA_036703105.1 Microcoleaceae cyanobacterium | reverse complement strand
CTAATCCGACTCGTTGAAGTTTCACCGTTGCTCGTTGTCGTTTACTTTCCGACTCGTTAGAAGCCGTCACATAATCACGCTGTAATCGAGTTGGTTCTGGCTTTTTATTCGTGCTTTCTAACAGCCACTCGCAGGTTTCTTCGAGCACTTTACCCCGTAATAGTAAGCCTTCATCTCGACCTTTATGTTCCCATTCCAACGATCGTATTAGTAGCCAGGTATGGGTTTTTAAGTAGTCTGGATCAGTTTCTAACGTTCTGAGTAAAACACTAAAGTTGGCATCAAAATTATTCTTACTGCGGCTAAAGTCAATCCATTGTATGCTGGCTAGTTCGGGTGGCAAGCTGCTCGGATCGGTGGGATGAGCTAGAACAGTAATCATGCGCTTGTTCAGTTTGACCGCATATTCCACCTCACCGGAGCAGTAGGGAGACGCCACTGAGCTAGGAGAAATGACAAACAAAAAGTGGTTGGCGCTCTCAATGCCACGATAAATTTCTTGCTGAAAATCGGCACTACCAGCTGCAATACTTTCTTGATCAAACCAGGTGGTCTTACCTTGAAGCTGCAAGGCATCATTTAGCCGCCGGGCAAAATCCGCATCTTTACGTGAGTAGGATACGAAAACATCCAGCGCTACCCCTACTGGTTGACGGAGGCTTTCTTCAATAAATTGCTCGATTAATGGAATTGGTCGATGTTGATCACGATATCGGCCTACCTTCAACCAGGCTTCGGCATGACGCAGGTTGTAACCCCGCAGTAAGATACAAGGATTTTGATGTTGACGCTCCCATTTCAGAGCTTTACACAGCAACATTTTATGTTCTGCATAATAGTCCGCATCGTGATGCAAAATCTTGATTAGTTTGGCAATATCGCGATCGTACTGTTCTTGAGTGGTATTGTCTGCAAAATTGATGAACTGTAAATTTCGGAGATCGGGTGGAATTTCCTCTAAATCGGCGGAACGGATGAGGAGCGGGATAATGCGTTTATTCAGGCTTAGGGCATAGTCAATTTCCTGTTGGCAATATTTAGAGTGGAGTGAGTCCGGAGAAATTAAATAAACAATATTATCGGCTTCTTCAATACCACGATTAATCACCTGCTGAAAGTCGGCACCAGTTTTAATATCTGTTTTGCTCACCCAAACAGTGATATTTTCACGCATTAAACTGTTACGAACGGACTCCATTATATCTCGATCCTGAGTAGACCAGGATAAGAACACCTGGGTCATCAGGTTATTGGCATTCTTGGTGCTTTCTGTAATATATTCACAATGCAGAATTGTAGGAATACATGGTGGTTGGGAATCCTTAAAGCGGAGTTTTAACCATTCCTCAGCTTGGTGGCGCTCCTCACCCACTAATAGCAACGGTGTTTCACGGTGCTGGCGATCCCATTCCAGGGCTTTAGCCAGAAAGTAGGTGTGTTGACGCACATAAGTACGATCGCGTTCCATTAAGCTCATCAAGTTGGTTAACGCGAGCTGAAAATCATCGATGCCTTCCCGGCAATAGATCCAATTGATTTTGGCAATCTCTGGATGCATATTCGGAAAACTAGAATGTAAGCCCTTTTCTCGATAGGTCTGCCATTCAGTTTCCGTGCCATTCGGAAACCGTTGTTGCCAGGTTTCACGATTAATTTGTTCAACATGGAGAATGGGAATAATTCGTTTATTCCGTTTCAGCGCTAATTCCACCTCCAGCCGACAATAGGGAGAATTAATCGAATGTGGGGCGATGATAAACAGAAAGTTGTCAGCTTTGTCAATGCCATCATCAATTTGTTTTTGATAATCCACTCCTAAAGGAATGTCATCGAAGTCAAACCAAATTTCTAATCCTTGTTCTACCAAGCGATCGTTGAGCTTTTTGGCAAAGGCTTTGCTATCTGCTCGACCGTAAGAGATAAAAGCATCCTGAAACTTATTCATGGTCGCTCTGTAAATGTCAATAATTTAACTGAATGTGGCGATAATTAGACTAAACAGGTAAATGAAGAGAAAACGGCTGCTAACAAACGTCGATCGCATTAACAATTCAAGACCCGCTTGGCCGCTTGTAAATAGTGTTCTCGGTCTTCCAAACCGTTGTAACCACCATTAATGGTACGAGTAACTTCTCTTAAATCATCGCGATCGGCTAGCTGATTCAACTGATTTTTATCCCAAAACCAACCTGCCACCAGCACTGCATAGGGAGCCTGGGCCACTAATGTCGGTTGCGCCATGAAATCCACATTCATGGCTTTAGAGAAGCTCGCATAATTAGAGCGGCCGGTTAGCTGAATCAAACCCCGACCTTTAAAGCGGACACCATCTCCAGGCTGAGTATTGCCTAGATCATCGCGCCCTTCATAATCCTCACCCGAGGCATATTCTTCCATCGCATTAAAGCAATCTGATTCATGGGCAACCTGCGCAATGAAATGAGCAATTCGTAATGCTGTATTAATTTGATACCGTTCCAATGTTTGATTCACACTCGGCGCCAGTTCCCGCAGCCGATCGCGAGGAGCACTGACTCCAGCAATTTGAATGAGCTGATCTGCCGTGAGGAGATTAGCCATGTTTTGCGTGATGGTCAGCAAGTTTTTTAGCTTACTCGGCACACTTCCCGGTGCGGTAATCAGATTCGGATTAGCTGATGTTGTGGCCGTCGGTTGATGTCCTGGTTTAGCAATAAAATGCACCCAGAATTGCCCATCGGTCATACAAGTTCGCTGAATCATCGCGTAGTCATAGACCACAGCCTTACCTTTCTCAGGATTGCTATCATCATTCCGATCGTAGCCACCCTCAGTCCACTTGCCATAAGGATCGTGAATAATTAACCCCTGGCTGTTATACCCAACGATACAAACAATATGACCAGAACTCGTGAAGTAACCGTGAGTCACACAGGGATTTCCCTGCGCTAACCACTGCTTCACCTGATCGAGTGTAGCACTGGTAGTAAAGTTATCCTTACAGCCATAACCTTCGACAGCTTGGGCTAACGCCGTAGGCTCGTGGCGATCGAGGCCTCTGGCCTCTAGCCAATCTTGTAACTCATCCTCAAACTGTTTACTGGGATTCGTTTGCTGTACTCCTAAGTACTTCAAACACATGGCAACGCTGGTGACATTACAACTGCCAAATGGGTTTTGGCTGTTATCCACTTGCGACAGATAGGGTACTGGCAATTGTACAGTCCCATTTTGAGTCGTCACTGTTGATGGAACTGTCGATGGAGCCGTTGGTGAAGCTGTCGCTATAGCTGGTGTTGCTGGTGAAGGAGCGATCGCTAAGGAAATTGGCTGACCATTTTGCCCCAGAATTTCGATGTGGGGAGTATAGACATACCAGACATTACGCTGTTCAGCTCCTAACCCTTGGCTGAGGGTCACATACAGGTGATTGTTACCACCGTCTTGATACGCCTGTAATCCCAAGGCCATACCACCATTCACGGCGATTTTATACGACTCTGGTAAGGTCTCCGAGGGTTGAGGACTGAGCTTAAACACAGTATTCTGTCGTGTCCTCAGGATGCCCGCCGCTCCCATCGGTGGTATTGGGGTTGCCCCGGCCATACCACCGCTTCCTGGTTGACTGGGAGCAATCAGCGTAGCGGTGCCAGCGCTACTTGTGGCTAGATATCCAGTTGTAGCGGGTCCTGGCATACCATTGGGCATAAATCCTCCAGGCGAGGTCGTCGCTCCAGCAGTGGCATACATTGCTCCATTCGGACGAGGTGGTTCTGGCTGAGCAAATAGTGTTTTATCCTTAGTAACGGCTTGGGCGGCCTCTAGATATTGTTCAATTTCCTGCTCTTGTTTGGCCTGCTGCTTCACCAGATCAGAAATATAGTTCTGCACATCCTGCTTAATGATATTCTCCACTCGGCTAGCAAACAGAGGATAGCCAGCCATGTGGGTTTTCGTGCTTTCATAGGCACTGCTAAGTTGGAGATATTGCCATCCCTCCGCCTTCAGGTCTTCTGCCATTTGCCGATAATCTCGCCAGCGATCGCCAAAGCGGCAAAATTCCTCGATCGCAGCACTGACAGCAATCACCTGACTTAAGGCAAAGGGTAAGTAAGGAAAAAAGGTGCGCAGAGTGGGATTATTTTTACCGATTTCAAAGTTAATTCCGACTAATGCGGGCAGAACTACTCCGCCGATAATTGTGGTGAGGCGCAACCGATAGTGCCAGCGTCGGCATTCTGCTGATTTCTTATCCGCCCACACGGTTTGATCGAGCCAGCGCTGTTTCAGGGATTGCTTGTACAGATCCGGGAGTTGTAGCTGCTCCACCAGTTCACCAAGCTCCTGGCGCAAATAGTCGTAGTAGGTCTTTTTCTTAGCCATGATGGGACACCCTGTTAGTGTTAATGCTCAAGCTGGTCAACAATCAAGCGACAAAGGTAGATGGGAATTGGCCGATCGCGGCTTTTAGTGCAGCAACCGATAGATGGTACTGGAGCCACCATAGGAACCATCGAAATCCGTGTCTGATTCCCAAACAAAACAAGCGCGTGATGAAGAGTTAGACAACACCCGGCTACATTTGTCTGTCAGTCCAATTCCAATATGGGCTTCACCACAGGCGATCACTAAGTCTCCCGCCCGAGCTTCTTGAGGAGAAACCAACTGACCCCGTCCTTGCTTCAGCGCATCGAGGACAGCAGGTACATAGTTAGGGTTATTACCCAACGGGGTGATTCCAGCTTTCTGCAACACCTTGTTCACGGTCCAGGCACAGGCATTATTGCCACCATCGGGGCCTTCTGCGGTAGACATCCCCCGCAGTTGATGAGCCGCCGCCACGATCGCCGCGTTTAAATCCATCGCTGGGCCTGGGGTTGCTACAGGAGGAGCCGCTACCGGGGGCGGAGGAGCCGCCATCATCGGGGTAGACCCTGGCAAGGGAGGTGCTGGGGGGGGCATCATGGCTGTTGGCATTAATCCACCCGGTTGGCCGCCCCCAATCATGGCTGGAGGTGAGCTAACCGCCATGACCGGCTGACCATATCCGGCAGGTGGATAGCCAGGAGGGACGGCCATGAGATCGCCGGCTGCTGGAGGCCCCACATGACTGTTGCCAGGAG
>DATNPU010000195.1:0-4884 GCA_036703105.1 Microcoleaceae cyanobacterium | reverse complement strand
CGATGCAGCCCTCCACCCATTTTTGCGCGACAAGCAAGGGCCACTGGTGCTGACGGGTGTCGAATACCTGATGCCCATTTATCGGGAAGCCAACACCTATCAGCATTTGCTAGATGATTCCATTTCAGGCAACACCAAAATCCTAGAGCCAGAGGAATTGCATACAGAAGCTTGGGCCATTGTAGAGCCGCACTTTCAACAGTCTCAGCAGGCGGCGATCGATCACTATAATGAGCTGTCGAATACCGGACGCACCTCAGCCGATCTGCAAGAAACCGTTTCAGCGGCCTTTTATGGGCGGGTTGAGCAACTGTTTGTGGCGATCGGGGCTTATCAGTGGGGAACATTTGACCCGCAATCAAATCAGCTTCAGCTTCATACCCATGAGGAACCTGGCGATCAAGATCTACTGAACGTAGCGGCTATCCAAACCATCCTGAATGGCGGCACGGTTTATGCCGTTGACCCCGAACAGGTACCTAACACTGCGCCGTTGGCCGCCGTGTTTCGGTATTAACGCAAATTCAACAACCATACGGGCGCGTCAACGTGGGGAAGAGACGTCCCAGTGGGACGTCTCTACAGGGTTTACAGGTCACCGATCATTCACCTGGCAATCAACGGTATTTGTTGTTCACGCGATGAACCTACCCCTTTCCAAAGATAGATACGCGGCTAAAACCGAAGGTTGATGATGTTCATCACCATACTTGCCAGAATAAAGAATACTGAGGGGATGAATGGCTGCTAAACCTCTTGCAATTGCTTTTTCTGTTAGCTGTGATGTCTAACCGAACTCAAGCATTGCAGGAGGTTTAGTGTTTATCCCTGCTGTATACATAGCGCTTTGCGCTTGATTAAAACCAGATTTTTTCGAACGCTCTGCACTGTAGAACGTTCAAAGAAATCTGTGATTCATCCACCTGAGAATTGCTATCGTCAAAAACAAGGAGGGAGTATGACCATCGGTCACACCCAACGTGCAATTGGGCTATTGCCCAGCCGTCAAGATGCAGAATATGCCCTTACAGAACTGCGTCATGCCAACTTTCCGATGAACAAAGTCTCTGTCATCGCTGAAGACCAGCATTTCAATCATCAGGGCAGCCATACATCGCTCGATCGCCAGCCGTATGAACCGAACGAAGCCGAGGTGAAAGGCGGCACCGAAACCGGAGCGATCGCCGGAGCCGCTACAGGCGGATTGGTCGGTCTCATTGGCGGATTAGGACTGCTAGCCATACCAGGTATCGGCGTTGCAGCAGAATTAGGATTACTGCTTGGCAGCACTCTCCTCGGTGCAGGCTTTGGTGCAGCGGGAGGTGGCCTGGTCGGTGCGCTGATCGGCTGGGGCATCCCCGAAGCAGAGGCGAAATATTACGACGAACGAGTGGCCTTAGGCGATTATCTGATCGTCATCGAGGCGAGCAATGCTGAAGTAACCCAAGCCGAATCATTGATTAACGCTCGTCGCCTTAGAGATTGGCATGTGTACGAGGTTCCTGTCGCGAGGGTTGGGCGTTAGGTGTGGGGTGTAGGGGTATGGGGTGTTAGGGTTTGGGGAAGGCCAGGACGATAGAATAGAGCCTTTTCCATCTTTTCCACCCTTGTGTCATTTCCTCTACACCCTACACCCTATACCCCACACCCTTTCATTAATTCATTGATGAAATCTTAAAAATCATTAAACTCTCTTGCGATCGCAATAGAAATCTGCCTCGGGTGATACACGACGGGTAACTAAAACGTCAATCATAGAAATATAACAAAATCGACCTTAAACTGACGTTTATTTTAGTTGCCTGTGTGTCATGAATTCCCGAAACCATCGCATCCTAGTTGTGGACGATGTCGCTGACAACCTTTTTCTCTTGAAAACCATTTTAGAGATCGAAGGGTACACAGTTGATACGGCCAGCAGTGGTACATCAGCCTTACATCGGTTGCGCCTTTCGCCGCCAGATTTAGTGCTGTTAGATATTATGATGCCTGACATGAGTGGGTATGAAGTGACTCGTCACATTCGCCAGGATAACGATTTAGGTTCAATTCCAATTTTATTGGTAACTGCACATTCTGAAGTTAGTGCATCTCAACGCTTGGGACTGGGTGCGAATGGATTTATTCGTAAGCCTATTGATGCAGATGAACTATTAGATAAAGTACAGCAAATTCTTAAAATCAATCATCCGATCGATATTTCTGAGAAAGCTGGAAAGGCATCCCAACCCAATCATAAGGCAGAATCTAATGCCTGATCACACTTCTCAAGCGAATCTTTAGGAAGATGATTTGCTAAAGGGCTGATCCTATTTTTAAGAAATCACATTGATGGATAAAACGTTAGGAGAACCACAATGGCAAAAGTTAATCCTATTCAAGTACAAAAAGATTTGAAAGGCATTGATTATCCTGTCAACAAAGAGGATTTAATCAAGCACGCTAAGAAACAGGGCGCTGATGACAATGTGATCTCAACGCTAGAGCAGCTATCAGATGAGGAGTTTGAAACTCCCGCAGATGTTAGCAAAGCAATTGGTGAGATCGAATAGTAGAACATGGCGTACCCGATCGAGTTTGAACTGTTTGCACCCAACGCAGTATCAGTCGCGTTAATTGGCTCGTTTCTAGATGGAAGCGATCGCCCCATGCAAAAGGATGATCGAGGCTATTTTCGGACTTCGATCGAGCTAGAGGATGGTACTTACCAATATCAATTTCGGGTGCAAATTCAGGATGATCAGTCAGAAGGCGATCGCCAGATTGAGATCAATGATCCCTATGCTAAGGAAATTAATCCTGCTACATGCGTCAGCGTTGTGCGTGTTCATAATGGGCAGCGCATTGTCGATACCTATCAGTGGCAACATGGCGATCGCCCTCTCCCTGCCAATCACGAGCTGATCATTTACGAACTGCTGGTTCCTGACTTTGCTCATCCCCAGCAAGATCCCGATCAAAAAGGGTCGTATCAGGACGTCATCGACAAGTTAGATTACTTGCACGACTTGGGCATCAATGCGATTGAGCTAATGCCTGTGAATGAGGCTCCTGGAGCCTTTAGCTGGGGATATACGCCCAGCTATTTTTTTGCGCCTGATCCGACTTATGGTTCAACGGCTGATCTTAAAAAACTGATTGACGAGTGTCATGCCAGAGGCATCCGCGTGATTTTAGATCAGCTCTATAACCACTCATCAGAAGCCAATCCATTATTTAAGCTCGATCGCACCTATTGGTATTACGAAGGCCGCCATCATCCCGATGCAAAACCCAGTGATTATTGGGGGCCAGAGTTTAACTATGAATATCAGGACGACCGATTAGGCATTCGGCCAGCCTGGCAATTCATGGGTGACGTAGTGCGCTACTGGGTGCAGCAGTATCACATTGATGGCATTCGTTACGACGCACTGAAAGAACTCGACAATTATGATTTTCTCTATTGGATCACGCAAGAAATTGATCAGATAAAGGGAGAAAAGCCCTTTTATAACATTGGCGAATACATTCCCGAACAACCTGGTTTAGTTCGCCCAAGTGGCCCAATGGATAGCACCTGGCATGATAGTTTTCAGTACTTTATGTCACGCCATTTAACGGGCGAAACCTTTGAGCTAGATCAGCTTCAAGAAGTGCTCAAGCCGACTGAACAGGGCTATCCCGATAGCATCGCAACCGTTGTCAATTATCTCACCAGTCACGATCGCGATCGCACACTAAAAGCACTGGGCGATCGCGGCATTTTTGACGATGCGGCATTTCAACGGGCAAAATTGGGTGCGGCGATTCTCATGACAGCTCCCGGCATTCCGATGATTTGGATGGGTGAAGAGTTTGGCATGTATACGCCCAGTACGCCCAACCAGCCTCACGCGCTGGAATGGGAACTGCTCAAGAATGATCTAAATCGTGATCTGCTGAACTACTATAAGCAACTGATCGCGTTACGCAAACAACATCCAGCCCTGTTAACCAGCAACATCGATATCTTTCACGAAGATCCAGAAAACAAAGTGTTCGCGTATGTTCGCTGGAACAATGAAGGATCACAAGTAGTAGTGATTGTTAGCTTTGCGGATCGCACTTTAGAAGGCTATCAAATTCATAACTTTCCGGCGCATGAGTCCTGGCAAATGTGGGGGAGTGGAGAAGAGGTGCGATCGCACAATAACCAGATCACCCTTGATTTAGCGCCCTATGAAGCGCATATCCTTGCGAGTACTTCCACGTCTTAAAGAACAGTCTCACCGACAGTTCAACAGCCTAATGGTGCTGTGCATCGTCAGCCGCAGATAACCTTGAACGTTCAACAAGCGACCTCAAAGGAACGCATCCTATAAGATCGGCGATCGCTAAAGACCAAGAAAGTGGCAAATGTGCAACGCGCTGATGTGAGCATTGCCTTCTTGGTCAAATCGATCATAAGCATGTACTACGATCGGTTTGCCATTCTTCAGCACGATCGCAATCCGACCCATTGGCCCAAATTTTCCACCCCGTTGTTTCTGCACAATCACATCCGCGATTTGGTCTAGCGGATATTCAACGGTTCGTGTCAGGATCAAATTCCGTCGTCGTATGGTTAATCGCTGAGTATCCCTGCTGATTTCCAGGGTGACGATTTCCCCCAGGAACGCAAACAGGACTGCCAATGCAAGACAAAGCTTCAAGCCAAAGAAAAGATAGGGTCTCTCATCCCTTTGTTTTTTCAAGCTCGATGGCTGAGACTGCTCTAGAAACTGCCGAATCTCCTCCGCAGTATTTGATGCAAATTCAGGATAGACGCTATCTACGATTGGCAGTGTGACGATTCCCTCTGTTGTATGAAGGTCAACCCGATAAATGGGTGAACCATTTTTTTGGAAACCTTCAGGCACTAGA
>DATNPU010000181.1:0-6050 GCA_036703105.1 Microcoleaceae cyanobacterium | reverse complement strand
ATCCTGTTAGCCTAACAGCACCCTCCTTTTTTCTCAATCCCAGCTCACAACTCCCTGAACGATTACGGTTAAACAATGCCATTGTCCTGCTCTACATCCCGTATCATCCGCAGCGATATAACGACTGCACTGGGCGACATCGTTAATGTCAAGGCAAACCATCGAAGTTCAGCTGCCGCAGTCACCTAGGAGATGAGTTAGAAGGACTGAGTCACGATCGCTGACCGGACAACGTACCGTGCTTGTATTCGTTGCAGAATTGCAGTACTGTCATCGCCAGTAACCTCACGGGCATCATTGCCCACAGATCACCGGCGGAAAGGGGCTATGACTACTGCAATCACATCTGGTTTAGGTCGCCGATGGCGGATTCCTATTGTTCTGGCCGTCACAGTATTTGTGAACTATCTCGATCGCAATAATTTAGCGCTGGCTCTACCGCAGATCGCCGCAGATTTTGGTTGGAGCGATCGCGAACTAGGGGCGAATGGTGAATGGCTATTGGCCGCCTTCTTTCTGTCCTATGCCCTCTCAAATTTGCTGCTGAGTCCGATCGCGGAACGATTTGGAGCCAAACGAAGCATCATTTTGGCGATCGTTGCGTTTTCACTGTTCACCCTACTGTGTGCCCCGTTTGGTCAATCTCTGACGGCATTAATCATTCTGCGGTTGCTGCTCGGTTTAGGGGAAGGAGTTCATATCCCCATGCTCAGTGCCATCACCAGTCAATGGTTTCCAGCCTCAGAACGATCGCGGGCCAATGCAATTTGGGGAGCAGGCATCATTTTAGCGGTAGCGGCAGCCCCGTTAATTATTGTGCCGTTAACAAACGCGATCGGTTGGCGATTGACGTTTGCAGTTTTGGGATTAGCTGGGTTAGCCATTTCCCTACCCTTAGTGATCTGGTTGGTTCAGGATGCGCCTAGACGACAAGGGACGAATACAACAGCCCCGGCTGAGATGCCAGCGGAACAATTACCTTCAGAGCAGCATCCGGTTATCAGATCCAGTCCCCGCTATACGCGCGATCGGCGGTTTTGGTTGACTGTGCTGGGAGGTTCGCTGAATGCCTTTTGTGCCTTTGGCATTCTCAATTGGTTGCCGACCTATTTCAACCGCGCTAAAGGAATTAACTTTGAGCAATTAGGCTGGCCACTCACATTAATTTTCTCGGCTGGCCTGGTTGGCTTAGCTTGTATGGCCTACCTCGGCGATCGCTATCAACGCCGGACATGGTTGGCTGGTTTTGGATTTGTGATCGCCGGGATCATGGTCTTACTCGCCGCTCAAGTGAACAATTTAGCGGTCTTAGTTCTATGTTTTGCGATCGCGGTATTCTGTCAAAGTGCTTATGGCGCTCAGGAATACGCGATCGTCCAACATCTACTTCCCCCCGATCGTGTGGGAGCAGGTACAGGACTATATAACGGCTTATCCATCTTATTCGGTGGAGTGGGCGGCTCTCTGATTCCGGGCACGATCGCGGCTGCCACCGGGAGCTTTGATGCGGCCATGCTGAGTATTGTCGTTGGCACACTCGCCGCTTCAATGGTGATGTTTGGTTTATGGCGAATGTTGCGATACTAAACGCTGTCTTCCGGAACCACAAGATTCGCCTTGTAGTATAATGTATTACAGGTGATATGTTACGACTAGATGTAACGCGCGATCGCAGTAGCGGTCGAGATCACCTGGCTAAACGTGATGTATTGTTTCCGGTAGACGAGGCAACGATTATGCCTTATGAAGCGCTTAAACTAACCACTCCTACCCCAGTTTTGTCTTGGGCCAACCATGAATTGGGGCATGAAGAGATCAAAATGGCAAAAAATGTTGCTTCTCTGCCCTTCGTGTTTAAGCATGTGGCGTTGATGCCAGATGTGCATTTAGGCAAAGGGGCACTGGTGGGTTCCGTGATTGCGACTAAAGATGCCCTGATGCCAGCCGCCGTTGGGGTGGATATTGGGTGTGGCATGTGTGCGATTAAAACTCCCTTTACTGCCGATCAATTAGATGGCAAGCTGAAGCAACTCCGGCTGGAGATTGAAGCCGCAATTCCGGTGGGGTTTGATCAAAACAAAGATGTTGATAAAACCGTGTCGAACTGGCAAGGTTGGAGCCAGTTTGAGGAGCTACATTCTGGGGTAAAAGACCTCCAGGGTAAAGCGATGCGCCAGATGGGTTCCTTAGGCGGTGGTAACCACTTTATTGAGATCTGTCTGGATACGGAGAATCAGGTGTGGATTATGCTGCACTCAGGTTCCCGGAATATCGGCAATAAGCTGGCTCAATGTCATATCAATACTGGCAAACACCTGGCGAAACTAGCAGGCGATCGCTTGCCCGATCCTGACCTGGCCTACTTTGTGGCCGGTACGCCTGAGTTCGATGCCTACTGGCGCGATTTGCAGTGGGCCCAGAACTATGCCCGAGTGAACCGGGAGGTGATGATGGCTCGTGTGAAGCGAATTGTCGATCAACACCTGGCTGGTGGTAAACCTTCTAAACCGCTGTTGTCAGTGAACTGCCACCACAACTATGCGGAGAAAGAAGTTCACTACGGCGAGTCGGTCTATGTCACTCGAAAGGGGGCGGTGCGAGCCCAAAGCGATGATTACGGCATCATTCCGGGTTCAATGGGGGCCAAGTCCTTCATTGTGAAGGGGAAAGGCAACCACGAAAGCTACTGTTCTTGCTCGCATGGCGCTGGACGGAGCATGTCTCGCAGCAAAGCCAAGCTGCACTTTACCCTGGATGATCTGATTCAACAGACTGCCGGAGTCGAGTGTCGTAAGGACAATGGCGTATTGGATGAAATTCCCGCCGCTTACAAACCGATCGACCAGGTGATGGCGAATCAGGCTGATCTGGTCGAAGTGGTGGCCACCCTAAAACAGGTGCTTTGCATTAAAGGATAACTCGTGACCTGACGACGATTCCCAAATCATGCATCCATAAGCTGAAGCCTTGGAGCTAATCCTGACCCTAGATCAGGATTTTGGCAACAAGGCTTTGTCCCGTTTATATCGTGGTTCTGCAATGGGTTAGCACACTTAAATCGCCGAAAGTATTGCAGGAAATGGGTCTTATCCTCAGCCCTCAGTCCTCAACCCTCAGCCCTTTGCTATACCAACTGGTCAGATCCTTCTTTAGTTGCTTGACAAGTCATACTCATAATGAGTACGCTTTAATTGTTGACTAGTTTGCCAGGAGCTAAACCATGTTGCCAAACCGTGAAGGACAGCGAGTGCCTAATGTCACATTCCGGACTCGTAAAGATAATCAGTGGGTCGATATCACCACCAATGATTTGTTTGCCGGCAAAACCGTCGTGGTCTTTTCGCTGCCGGGAGCGTTTACACCCACTTGTTCCTCGACCCATGTGCCAGGTTACAACGACCTAGCCCCGGCCTTCAAAACGAATGGCGTTGATGACATCATTTGTATTTCAGTCAATGACACCTTTGTGATGAATGAATGGGCCAAGGATCAACATGCAGACAATATTACGATGATTCCCGATGGCAATGGCGAATTCACGGATGGCATGGGTCTGCTGGTAGACAAGCAAGATTTAGGTTTTGGTAAGCGATCGTGGCGCTATTCCATGCTGGTGAAAGATAGCGTGATTGAAAAAATGTTTATTGAGCCTGAAGAACCTGGTGATCCGTTCAAAGTATCGGATGCCGAAACCATGCTGAAGTACATTAATCCCCAAGCCATTAAGCCAAGTTGTATTTCACTATTCACTAAGGTAGGGTGTCCGTTCTGTGCCCGCGCCAAGGAAATGCTCAGCGAACGGGGTCTGAAGTACGAAGAGATTGTGTTAGGCGAGAATATCACGACTCGATCGCTGCGGGCTGTAGCCGGAGCTGCTACTGTGCCTCAAGTATTTATTGATGGTAAGCATATTGGCGGTTCGGAAGCTCTGGAAGACTTTCTCAGAACGGCTTAATTCATAGCCTGAACAACGATCGCTCTAGAGCAATGAACTGGAGCGATCGTTGTCCTGATTGGCCTCTTTTACGTTTCCGCTAACACAATAATCACATCGTCTAATTTAAACTCGATCAGTTGATCTTTTGGAGGATTAATCACAACACCGTAAGACTTAGCCATGTTATTGGCATCTGCTTGACACCGATAGCCAATTACCGATTCTCCTCGTTGTCTACCTGCTTCTACCACCGTATAGAAATTAATCGGGTAATCAATCGTTACGTAGTTGTTGACGGGTTTGAGGTAAATTTCCGACCCATCAGCATTAAATAGATCCGTTAGCACAGCATTGATATTCTTCTGTTCCGCTACTTGAGCCAGCATTAAACTAACAATCTGTTCACTAATGACAAAATCATCAGGACGGGCAACTTGGGCCAGGGCTTGATTCCGCACATCTAAAATTTCAGTCACAATTTGGAAGTCATGCTGATAGCGATCGGAAATATCGCGCAAGTGCAACAGTGTCACTAGCGTTTGGGCATCTGCCTGCTCAGCGTCTACAGCGGGATTGCACAAAACCACGACATGATCAAATGCAGGCAAATTTAGCTTTTCCAGCACGGCTCGATCCATCGGATTGCCGCGTTGATAATGCACCGTTTGTCTCTGGAGCGCCAGTGCTTCCTCAGATAAATCAATCTCCAGTTCTGGAAACTCGGCCATCACGGTTACGGTGGAACCAGGGGCAACATAGTGATCAAGCTGCTGAATAATATTACCGACTCGATCGTTCCAGCCCAAAATTAAGGTGTGTTCTGCCTGAGCAACTTCTGGTTCTGCACTCCGAATGACCTGTTGATCGATCGGAGGATTAGCTTGCTTACTCAGATGAATCGTATCGTCATCTTTGCTAATTACAATTAGTCGGCTGTTAGCTTGCAGCAGAGTATTACTAGGCGGATTGAGCTGGATGTCACCGTTAGTATGTTGAATGCCAATGACAGCAGAGTCATTGTAAGCTAGCAACGCTTGACCATAGGTTTTTCCTTGCAAACCAGGTTCGGTTTTGAAGTAGATTTCATCACCACCGAAATTGAGTAAATCCATATAAACAATGGATAAACCTGACTGACGGCAGGTTTGCACAACAATGCGCGAGATCAAGTCATTAATCAGCAAAGGTTCAATCTCATTCTGACCAATCAGCTTGATCACATCCAATGTTTTTGGGGTATGAACCTGAGCCACAATGTGATACGGCTGAGGGTGCGATCGCGGAATATTAGTAATCGCTAACAGTGTCTTCACGAGCTGAGTATCCGCTTGAGCATGGTCAGGACTCAGGATAATGACCGATCGAGCTGTTTGAATACTAACGATGCCCAGATCCGCCATA
Organism: Microcoleaceae cyanobacterium; assembly: GCA_036703105.1. GTDB lineage: Bacteria > Cyanobacteriota > Cyanobacteriia > Leptolyngbyales > Leptolyngbyaceae > Pantanalinema. Next base: position 712 of record DATNPU010000181.1, on the reverse strand, counting down.
CTACTGGGGCTACCAGTGCGACACACCAAGCGAATGCGTGGCAACCGACCTAACGTTTCGTATAGTTCAGTTTCCATCTGCACCTTATCCAGTTCACTCAGAATCACGATGCAGGTATTGGGTTGATTTGCATTTGCTAACGCTAGCTCGGAAATGAGCGTAAAGACCTGAAGCGACCAACCCAGAATCACAATGTGATCAGTTTCAATCACACGGGAACGGCCTTTGCGGAGATCTTCTAACTTGGCATCAATGCCACTGCTCAGTAAACCAATCAGGGTACTGACTACAAAAATGCCACCAAACGTGACAAACAGCATGGTTAAGCGAAACGCCCAACCCGTATCGCCACCCACTGTCCCAGAATCGAGTGTTCGCATCAGCACACTCCACACAGACTCTGGCAAACTCAGGCGATCGCTGCCTTCCGGTGCAACGCCAAACAAGCTGACCAAAACTGACATCAGGAAAATAAACGCAAACGAGACTAAGGCTAATCCGCTGACTAGAGCAACGGTGCCCCGGGACATGAAATTGTCAAACCTGTAGTGCAGTTGATCAGTAAGAGTGCTGCGACGGATTTTGCGACGATTTTTGATTTGGCGATCAATCTGTTTTTGCATGGGAAAAGCAGGAAACGACTGGTTACTGCGGGTTTGATGTCCTCACAGGAACGAGATAGCGTAGTTAGTATGCCCTGTTTAGTAGTATT
>DATNPU010000154.1:0-7372 GCA_036703105.1 Microcoleaceae cyanobacterium | reverse complement strand
TATGCCTGTCGGGCAACTGGACGGTGGCCATATTGTTCATGCCATGTTTGGGCAACGGGTAGGGGCATTAATTGGGCAAGTAGCTCGCATCCTCTTACTGTTGCTATCTGCCTCACAGCCACATTTGTTACCTTGGGCGATCGTCCTATTTTTCATTCCAGCCCGAGACGAGCCAACCCTGAATGATGTCACTGAGCTAGATAATCGCCGTGACCTTTGGGGTTTGATTGCACTCGCCATTTTGCTATTGATTATTCTGCCGCCACCCGGATTCTTGACGGATTTCTTTAAGCTTTAGTCCCGCAAACTCTAGCACTCAAACCGAACCCCTTCGAACCAATCAGCGGGTCATAGAATTTACCGCATCTACCTGCTCAAACGCTTGTTTCAGTTTGGGCCGGAATTCTGCTACATACTCCGGCCAACCCACCACGATCGTCTGGTGATGCGTTAGGGTATCTAGATCGATCGCGTCGGGAGAGAATTGCAGGGGATTGCCATCTAGATCGCAACAGATTAAACCAGCCGCTTTCGCTAAAGCGATCGGCCCGGTAGTATCCCAAAGTTTGACGCGCCGATTCAGGTAGGTGTACAACCCAGCGCGACCACAGATCACTTCCAATACTTTCAAGCCAAAGCTACCTAAGGAATAAAACCGAGCAGCCGGAATCAGTTCTGCGATCGCCTGGCCATAGCGCAATTGATCTCGATAGCCCAACACGAGCGGGCAAGTGTGCGGATTCAAGGGGGGAGGCTGAACGATCGGTAAAGACAGTGTGGGATAATCCGCGATCGCTTGAAACAATCCCCAATTAGCACCGCCGTAATACATCTGGTCAGAGGTGGGCGCATACAACCAACCGGCGATCGGCTGATAATCTTGCAGTAAGCCAACCATCACCGCATAGTCGTGCTTGCCATCAATAAAATCTTCTGTGCCATCTAAAGGATCAATGCACCAGAAACGGGAATAATTCAATTGAAATTGCTGCCGTGATTTAGCATTCTCTTCCGTAATCACGCCATCATCGGGAAACAAGCTAGAAAAAGCGGCCGAGAGTTGTCGATCCAGAGCTGCATCTACAGTCGTGACATAATCTTCTGGACCTTTCTGGAACACTTCAAACTGGTTAGCCGTGAGTTGCTTGATCTGCTGACCACAGTGCCGAATAGTCTGCCGAATCTGTCGATCGAGATCAGGCGAAATTGAATTCATTGCAGATAGTGCCAAACTAAGCAGGACTTATCCACCATACATCCCTACCCCTACACTTGGGCACCATAAAAAACGGGCTAACCCAAGAGGTTAACCCGCTAGTTTGGGAACGCGTAGGGGACTACTTTTGTAGTACCAATTTGACGTTAGCGTTTTGCAGACCAGGACGCTTGACTTCAGCCAGAGTCTTGTTCACAGCATACTTCTGGTTGATCGAGTTGATCAGTTCGGTTTGGTTGTGGCGCTTCGCAACACCCCACAGATCTGCAATCAGATCAAAGGAGCCATCAGCATTACGAGACCAGCCCAGATCATACTCGCCTTCCAGAACAGCAACGATGTCAGCGCGAACCCGCTGTCCGTTGTAGCCACGAACATCCGCTTCCGACTTCACAGAGATACCCAGATCACGCAGCGAAGACTTCAGGATTTCAGCATCGGTGATCTTGGTACGCAGAGTGCTAAAGTGAGACATTTGGGATTTCCTCCTGTAGAGAGTTGAGAACAACGTTTAGTTATCGATAACTAACAGCCAGAAGCTATTAGTGGTTGAGACTGCTAGCAATTGCTAGCCTTTCCTCCTGTTGGGAGCAGGAGAAAGCTTTTAGAACTCCAAGCGCTGATATTCAGCGATCGAAGCGGCAGCTGGCCTAGCCCGTTGGCGTGCCCAATCGCGCAGGGCAGTCACTTGTTCGCTCATCGTCTTTGAGAGCGGTTGGGTTGCCTTAACAGCTGCAATAATATCGAGTTGGGTAAATTCCCGTTCTTGAGCAAAGGCTTCATACATCGCCGCGATCAACGCTTGCTCAATCTCTGCTCCTGAAAATCCATCGCTGACATTTGCCAGTTGATCCAAAGCAAATCGTGAAATGTCACGCTTCCGTTTAGTCAGGTGAATTTTGAAAATTTCCTGACGTTCCTCGGCATTGGGTAAATCGACGAAGAAGAGTTCGTCAAATCGGCCTTTGCGCAGGAACTCTCCAGGTAGCCGCTCGACTCGGTTGGCCGTTGCCATCACAAAGACGGGAGAGGTTTTTTCTTGCATCCACGTCAAGAACGAACCAAAGATCCGGCTAGAAGTACCACCATCGGAATCGGCTGAGCCAGCACCGCCAGCAAAGGCTTTATCAAGCTCATCAATGAACAGGATTGCTGGAGAAATCGATTCTGCGGTCTTCAAGGCATTCCGGAGATTCGCCTCCGATCGCCCTACCATTGAGCCATCATAAACCCGACCCATATCCAACCGGAGCAATGGTAGCCCCCACAGCCGAGACGTGGTTTTGGCAATCAATGACTTACCACAGCCTGGAACTCCCAAAATCAACATCCCTTTCGGTTGGGGCAAGCCATACTCGCGAGCCCGTTCCGTGAAGGCGTTAGAGCGTTGTTTCAGCCAGCGTTTCAGTTCTTCTAAACCACCAACCGAGTCGATTGTTTCGTCTTCTTCGATATATTCCAGGATGCCATTGCGCCGAATCAGTTGCTTTTTCTCCGAAAGAACGATGTCCACTTCTTCCTCGGTTAAGCGACCGGCCGTTACATAGGCTTTTCGATAAACTTTCTCTGCCTCGTCCTTGGTCAGACCAAGCGCAGCTTTGAGTAATTTTTCGCGAATATCTGTGGTAATTCGGCGATTGCGGACTTGATCCAATTGTTGAGACAACACTTGGTTTAACTCACCCATACTGGGCATCGGGAAGTCTAATACCGCAATCTCTTTCTCTAGCTCAATCGGAATTTCTTGAACTGGAGACATTAAAATAATGGTTTTTTGAGTGCCTTTGAAACTTGAGATCGCATCGCGCAGCCAGCGAATCACTGGAGCTGAATAGAATGGATGCAAGTCTTTGAAGACAAATAACCCTGGATCCCGTTGGCGCGTCACCCATTCAATCGCGGCTTCTGGAGAAACTGTATTGTGCTGAGTGACACTCCGAGGCTGACCATACTCAACAATCCCGTGAGTGACTGTCCAAAGAAAGACCCGACGTTGGGGTTTACCCTGTTGAGCCAACATTGAGATCGTCTGCTCTGCCCGCTCCTCTTCTGAGGTGACGAGATAGATCAACGGATATTGGGCTTGAATCAGGATGCTGAGTTCTTCTTGCATAACATCAACCCATTAAGAAGACAGTGCAGACGCTTAGGCTTTTGGATATTTCCTAACGGTCAACGGCATGGGGAGCGATCGCAACCCGATCCAGAAATCGTCCAGAGTTAGCAGGGAACGAGTTCCCCTTCCCCCTGAGAGTCGGCGTTGACAGAACCAACTCTAGATACCGCAAGGCTCTCTTCGATTAAGACATTTGACTGGTTACCAATCGAGGCCATTTCGCCATCCCGTAGGACAACATGGGTATGACACTCTGGGCAACTGTAGACTCGGTGAGCTTGGCCGTGGATAGACACTTGCTCGACGACCTCCGGGTGCGACAGGTAGAAGACAATCGCTCGCTGAGCAATATCAGTCATCGTTTCAGAGTCAACCGCAGCGCGGATCTTCAGTTGGCGATGTAGCTCAGGCGGGAGGTACAGCGTGACTTTGTTCTTCTCTTCTCTGTGCTTCTCTTGCATATAACTCTCAGTCTGTTTACCCGGGTATGAATGTCAGCATATCGAGCCTATCTAGTGCTGTCAAGATGCTAAACCGTCTTGACGTCAATATCGTTACACTTGTTTACAAAACGTCTAAATGCCTATGTCTGAGGGCGGATCAGCCTGTTGTCAGCTGATGAGGAACATCTGTCCTGAGGAATAGTGGCGGATCAACTGCCTAAATTCTGCTTCAGGAGTTTAATTAGGCAATATCAGGGGGCAGGTGAGTCGGTGCAGATTGCAGTTGTTGGAGATAAGCCTGAATTAATGCTTGAGCTTCTTCTCGCTGAATTTCTGTGCCGATCGTGGTGTTACCGGGTGTCTCAAAAAAGATCACACTATCGATCGCGTCTACAGCTACCAGCTGAAACAAAATGTGGGTAACGGGCACTGGTAGGGCGATCATCTGTGGATCTTTGAGGATATAAGGTCCCGATGCCACATCTTTCAAAGTTGGGTAGGCATAGATCACTTGCTTCAAGAGATCCGCTTGGGTTTGGTGGGCGATCGTGGTAATTGCCCAATTGCCATCCAAAGTTTGCACAATGTAATATTCGCGATGGCGTAATCGTGTGGCTAGCTGCTTGAGAACAGGGGCGATCGCCGCCACTACGGCTGGGGTTGAGCCATCCTGAGGAGCCTCATCAATCAGAGCTTGTAGCTGTTGGTCTAGATCCATCATCGTGATTTACCTGTGAAGTTATTCGTTTCTACCCCATTCTGATCTAGACGGTGGAAAGTGATTGTTGCCAAAATTAAGGAGTTAAGTCAACTTATTTTTGTTATCGTGTGGCGTTAGACACTGTAGGGGAAATCTGCCAAAGCGTGGAGGCAATTCTTCAACTATTGCTGAGTGAGCTTGAGCAGGCAACGAGCGCTTCTGGGCAAAACTGCCAGGATGTGGCAGAGCGCCTATTCAATGAAGTCACTCGAATTTGCTCTGAGAGCAAGCGGATTCAGTCTTCCGGTGAGATTGAGTCTTGGGCAACAACGTTAGCTAAACACCGTCTACAGCAGTGCTTACACTACTACAAGCTCGGCTCCCGTCGAGGACGTGTGGAACTCCATAGCACCCTCAGTGCTGTAGTTTATCGTTACATTACCCCACCCCAAACCCAATCTAGTTATCAGGCTCGTCTGACGCTGATTGAGGATTTTTTACAAGGGTTCTATATGGAGGCATTAAACGCCTTCCGCCGCGAAAACCAACTGCCTGCCACCTACCAGCCTAGAACGCTATTAGAGTTGGCAGAATATATGGCGTTTACCGAGCGCTATGGTAAGCGACGAATTCCCTTGCCGGGCCACCGCAATCAGCAGTTAATTATTCTGCGGGCACAGACTTTTTCTCAGCAGCAACCTGCGGAAACTCTCGTAGATATGGAGCGGGCCGCAGAAGGGGTTTCCGGAGAGACAGATACGCCCTGGAATGCCGCCTCAATGCAGCAAGTTCGGGAACAAATGGTGGCCCAAGAGCCTGAACCACCGGAAGATACCTTACGGCATACGGTCATTACGGAACTCCTGGCGTATCTAAAGGAACGGGATCAGGAAGATTGTGCGGATTATTTTGTGCTGCGGCTCCAGGATTTACCAGCCAACGAGATTGAAGTGATCCTTGGCCTCACGGCTCGCCAACGAGATTACTTACAGCAACGGTTTAAATATCATTTAATCCGCTTTGCGTTGTCCCACCGCTGGGAGTTGGTACACCAGTGGTTAGAAGCAGATCTAGAGCGAAATTTGGGACTCACTCCTCAACAGTGGCAAACATTTCAAGCTCAACTAGAGCCACTTCAAAAGCGACTACTGCAATTGAAGCAGCAAAAGTTAGCCGATGCGGCGATCGCGCAAACCTTGGGCTGTTCGATGGCACAGGTGCAGAAGCAGTGGTTTAAACTTTTGGAACAAGCGTGGGAAATTCGTAACTATTTAGTATCCGGAGGAAGCGCATCGAGTGATGAATAGGAATCTGTACCATGAATCATGATTCAGAGGCGTTTCAGAGACAATTGCTCAAGCTAGTGCAGGATTTACTTTCTCCAGTAGCTTCAGCCGAAGCAGCCGAGGCACATCCACTTCCGGGGCAGGAGGTGAGTAGTGGTCAGACCACTCTGGATGCACCGCAGGCGATCGCTCCGCAGGGTGTGAACTCGCCAACCTCTGGTCATCATGGAGCAGCAATTAACTCCCGTCAGGGAGACTTCTTACTCGAACTTGGAGACATACCCGCTGTGCAAGAACGTTTTCAGGCTTTGTTAAAACACAGGTTACAAAGCGAAATCCAAAAAAATCCGCCACTTTTTCCCTGGGAAAGCGAAATTCATGATTATGAATCTAGCAGTCCAGCCTACAGCGCTGTAGGAGCAGGGATTGCTCCAGAAACTGGCGCTGGTCTGGGGGCGAAAATCCCTACGTTAGTGTGGCTCCGGCAGTTAGACCAACTCGAATTGCCTGTTAAAGTGCCTCAATCTATCCTGGTGCAGTTGTTAGCCCGGTGCCAGGGGGTGATGCGATCGTCCCTGCGAGAAGGCGCTAAATTGGTTCGGGCAGTGGAAGAGTTGTTCCCTGGTCAGGCCGATTCATTAAACTACCTGGCTGGATTAGTTATCGCTTCTCCGGTGCGATCGGGTTCTATGAACCCAGCAACCACAGCTAGTGCGAATTTTCCGAGTAGCTACGAAGCAGCGATTCCAGCTCAGCAAATGGTGTTATCGCTATTAGCCGCCCGAGAAATCCTCAGCACTCTCACCTTAACCGTTTCGGCCACTCAACCCAAAGTCGATCGCCAGTGGTTAACTGAAGTGGGCGCATTGAGTTTACAGGTAGAGTATGAACCAGCAACGGCTACTCCCAGTGTGCGAATTCAAAGCAGCTTACCTTGTGGCGGTAGCTTAACCTTACAAGGCAATGAACAGCAGTCGATCGCCCGTCGTCCAGATGCTGGGAATTTGAGTGTAGAACTATTTGGCTTGCAACCTGGGCAGTTCTACATGCTGGAGGTTCAGTTAGCTGAACTTGAGCAAGCTCCTTTAACCTTTGTGATTCAGGCGATCGCTGCCTAACTTGAGGATGCGCGCTACTTGACTTGACTCCAGTAGCTAGCTAAAGGCTAAAGACGAGCCGTACAGGCAAGAAGTTCCATCATCAGGGTTGCCGTTTCTTGAGAACGGCTTTGATGCAGAGGAGAGACGGAGACCCAAAAACCGCATTCTGTCCCATGAAACGATGGGTAAGATGGATCTACGGCGGTTTTGCTCCAGAATTAATCGTGCTCTCTGGCTAAACCCGCCTGGATCGTGTTGTATGTTCTTTAACCTCTAGCTGAACCCCTCATGTCTCGTGTTTCTGAGGCTGAACCTCGTCGATCGCTACCCATCCCGACTCGGATCTGGCAACGGCTGGAAGCTTTGCCGTTACCGGAACCTGAAGAATCCCTGCTATTGCGAATCCTGACCCAAACGATGGTGTTAGTCGGGATCGTGGCTACCGATGTGGCGGCTTCTACTCAAATGAGCTTCTGGGCAATTCCATTCAGTATTGCTGGGGCGTACTGGA
>DATNPU010000153.1:0-17347 GCA_036703105.1 Microcoleaceae cyanobacterium | reverse complement strand
CCCTGGATGCATGTGAAACTCGCTTGTGTCTTACTATTGGTGGGCTATCACCACTACTGCAAACGGTTGATGAAAAAGCTGGCCGCCGATGAATGCCAGATGACCGGACAGCAGTTTCGCTGGTTTAATGAGTTCCCCACCGTATTTTTTGTCATTGTCGTGATGTTGGCCGTATTCAAAAACAATTTGCCAACCAGTGCAACCGCTTGGGGCATCTTTGGCATGGTGATTGCGATGGGAGCTGCTATCCAACTGTATGCTCGCAAGCGGCGGTTAGCGCGTGAGCAGATGGCCGCAGACGCCAATCCCGTCGCCATCACGTCAGAAGGATCTGTATAGATACAGAACAACGAGCAAGTTAGTTGCTTTCAATCTTAAGGGGAGTCATCCGATGACCCCCTTATTTTTTTGCCTCCATTCCGGTCAATGAGCGCCTGGCCTGTTGCAAAATATGTGCATCTGTGGCCGTTTGACAGGGCGTAAAACTTCTATTCAAACGTATTTTTAAAAAAACAATTGACAGGCGACCTGATAAAAGATAAGAGTTTATTGAGAGTTATTTTCACTTATCAGCTCACTCAATTCCCCTTAGCCAGATCGTCAATTCGGCGATCGTAGGTTAGTGCGTCCACGTTTCTATGGCATCCACTGAGTCAAAGGAATGGCAGCTAGCTCAAGGCACGGATTGGGATTAGAATTGTCTGGCAGTTTTTATGAGAATGATTATTGTTCTCGTACTCAGATCTGATGAGTGGCTCTTCGTCACCTGTGAGGAGTGTTTTGATGTCAAATCGAATTGGAAAATTCTGGGTTAGTAGTTCGGCAATGTTGCTAGGGCTATCGCTGGCTAGTGTCGCGCAGGCCGAAGCGATCGACCCCATGACCGATGTTAATTCGGTGTCGCAATTAGCGGTGGCACAGCCAGCACCATCGCCAGGCATGGAGCAGGTTACGTCCGTCTCGCAACTAACGGATGTTCGTCCTACCGACTGGGCCTTTCAAGCGTTGCAATCTTTGGTTGAGCGTTACGGCTGTATTGTGGGTTATCCCGATCGTACCTACCGGGGCAACCGGGCGATGACTCGCTACGAGTTTGCGGCGGGGTTGAATGCTTGCATGGACAAGATTCAAGAGCTGATTGCGGCGGCTACGGCTGACCTGGTTAAAAAAGAAGATTTACTCACCCTGCAACGCTTGCAAGAAGAATTTGCGGCTGAACTCGCGGCCCTCCGGGGTCGAGTGGATGCTCTGGACGTGCGGACGGCTACCCTGGAGAAGCAGCAATTTTCGACCACAACCAAGTTAGGTGGTGAAGTGGTGATGGCGGTGGTTGGGGTGGCCACCGGCGATAACGCGGCGGGCGATGAGGTGCCTCGAATTCCCTTTTTGGGCACTCGCACTCGCTTGGACTTTGATACCAGTTTTACTGGAAATGACTTACTGCGTACCCGCCTACAAGCGATCGGCTTTACCGATTTGTCGAATGAAACCCTCACCCCCGAAGGCTCACTCCGGTTTAGCTCTGGCTTTTTAGGCAGCGAGTCGAACAGTGTTGGAATTGATGCCTTGTTGTATCAGTTCCCCGTTGGCGAAAAGACCACCGTGGTGATTGAAGCCAACGCTGGAGCGGCCGATGACTTCACAGATACCATCAATCCGTTTTTCGATGGGGATGGGGGTAGCGGCGCCCTCACCAACTTTGGCACTCGCAACTCTATTTACTACCTGCTGGATGGCACTGGCTTAGGCGTTCGCCATACCTTCAATGACAAATTTGAACTGAGTGCCGGTTATTTAGCCAGTGAAGCCGCCGATCCCAGTGCGGGAGCGGGATTGTTTAATGGGCCCTATGGTGCGATCGCCCAACTGACCTTCAAACCGACTGACGCGATCGCTCTGGGTTTGACCTATGTTCACGCTTACAACAACGACTTTACTGCTAACGGAGCCACGGGCAGTAATCGTGCTAACCTCCGCAGTTTCCTAGCTTCCGAATTCAGTGGCATTGAGGAAGACGTGCCTGTTTCCAGTAACGCCTACGGTCTGTCAGCCTCCTGGCAAATTAATCCCAAAATTGTCTTAAATGGCTCCGTTGGCTATACCACTACCCGGACTTTGGCCTCCTTAAATGGCTTAGTGCCCAGAGGTGACCTGTCGATTTGGAACTGGTCCGTTGGCTTAGCCTTCCCTGATTTAGGTAAACCGGGTAGTGTGGGCGGCCTAATTGTCGGCATGGAACCCAAAGTCACCCGGATTAAAGGTCCCTTAGAAGACGCGATCGGCGAGGATGAAGACACTTCTCTCCATATCGAAGCCTTTTACCAGTACCAGCTTTCCGATAACATCGCCATCACTCCTGGTATTGTCTGGCTCACAGCCCCCGATCACAATAATGACAACAAAGATCTGGTGATTGGAACGCTACGGGCAACGTTTACGTTCTAGATTGGTTGGCTGAAAGCGAGGAGGGTGAGGGAGGTGAGGAGATAAGGAAGGTGAGGATGGTGATGAAGCAACAAAAGACTTGATGTCTTCTTTCCTATCTCCCCCATCTCCCCATCTTCCCCACCTCCCTCATCTCCTCACTAGTCCCGAATCTCCAGCGTGAATAGATAACTGCCTAACGACTCCTGATCTGACCACAGTTCATATTCCAGCATTAGGAAGCGTGGGAGGGAATTGCCTTTCAGGTGTAGGAATCGGGTGAAATTGCGTAAGCGAAATTGTTCAATGGGTTGATGGTCATCGGCGGCTAACCAATAGCGACTCAGCCCAAACATATTCAGTTGAAAGAGATGGCGATAGCTGAAGCGACCATTGCCCTGCATCGTGAGGGTAGCGCGATAGGGAGAGAATTCTAGCCAGAGTAACCGAGGAGTGGTGGCGGCAGAGACAGGAGACTGAAGAGGTTGCATCGTGTGCCGCGATCGATCGTTGAGGTTTGGGTCACGATCGAGTACTAAAGGTTCCGTTAGCACCAGATGAAAGCGATCGTGGTCTTGTTGGTACAGGGTTGCAATGGTTTCTAGTTCTGAGCAGAGCGGCAAATCCGCTGAGGTGAAGGAGACACAAACGGATTTGCGGTGTTGAGTCAACATAAGACCAGTCGGGGCAAACAGCTAATCGCTAATTATTAAAGCTAATTACTAAGCGCTGATAAAACGGTAGGATTACTAACGCAGTTTCAAATTAAGCCTACCCGATCCCCATGGCAGTTCTGAATGTGATTTCACTGGATTGTTCCACTAGTCAGCATACGTTGACGATCGTTCCCCCAAGTACGGGGTTATCCCTCCAGGGACGCATTCAAGTACCAGGAGATAAATCGATTTCCCATCGGGCCTTAATGTTAGGGGCACTTGCTGAAGGGGAAACGATCATCCGAGGGTTATTACTGGGCGAAGATCCCCGCAGTACCGCTGGTTGCTTTCAGTCGATGGGTGTGACGATGTCGGAGCTGAATTCGCAAGAGGTGAAAGTTCAGGGCATTGGGTTAGGCAATCTATTGGAACCGGGGGATGTGCTGAATGCGGGCAATTCTGGCACTACCCTGCGATTAATGTTAGGGATTCTGGCCTCCCATCCCGATCGCTTTTTTACTGTTACTGGAGATGATTCGCTGCGATCGCGGCCGATGTCACGAGTGGTCAAGCCATTGCAGCAAATGGGAGCGGAAATTTGGGGTCGTAAAGATGGATCTTTAGCGCCGTTAGCCATTCGGGGACAGGCTCTCCGCCCAATTCACTACCAATCTCCGGTTGCTTCGGCTCAGGTGAAATCCTGTATTCTGCTCGCCGGATTAATGACCGAGGGGCAAACGACTGTGACGGAACCAGCTCTATCTCGTGATCACAGTGAACGGATGCTGCGGGCTTTTGGGGCGAACCTCAGTGTTGATCCAGATACCTGTAGTGTGACGGTGACAGGTGGCGCAACCTTGCGAGGTCAAACCGTTGTCGTGCCTGGTGATATTAGTTCGGCAGCCTTCTGGTTAGTGGCCGGGGCGATCGTTCCTGGGTCTGATCTCACGATCGAGAATGTGGGGATCAATCCCACCCGCACGGGAGTGTTAGAAGTGCTGGAGGCAATGGGTGCAAATATTACCCAGGAAAATCCGCGCGAGGTCGCTGGAGAACCTGTGGCTGATTTGCGAGTGCGGTATGCCGGAACTAGCGATCGCGCTCCCCTCCAAGCCTGCACGATCGCCGGAGATGTGATTCCTCGGTTGATTGATGAAATTCCGATTCTGGCAGTGGCCGCCACCTTTGCGGAAGGCACCACGGTGATCCGAGATGCGGCAGAGTTACGGGTGAAGGAAAGCGATCGGATTGCGGTGATGGCCAACCAGTTGAACCGCATGGGTGCTCGTGTGACTGAACTGCCGGATGGCATGGAAATTGTCGGTAGCACCCCACTCAAAGGCACCGAAGTTGATAGCTATACCGATCACCGGATTGCCATGAGTTTAGCGATCGCGGCCTTAGCAACTTCTGGCAACACCGTGATTCAACGAGCGGAAGCGGCTTCGATCTCTTACCCAGAATTTGTTGCTACCTTGCAAAAGGTGTGTGGAGAGGGGTAGACGGTTAGGAAGATGAGGCGGGGTAGGGGAGATAGGGAAGCCGCTGGGTTAGGGATGATAGGCGAGGGTTTCCTGAGTACAGTTCTCTACGGTGGCTGGTTGGATGGTAACGGTGACTTCTTTGTATCCGGCGGTATTCAAGAGTTGGGAGACGACCAGTTTAGCCCGATCGCTCGCCTGACTCAGAATTCCGCCTTGGCAAGCGGCTTGGGTAATCTGCTTCAAGGCTTCTTTTTGGGCACGGCTTTGCAGGTCGGGACCCACATCCGGGCCTAAGCCTAACCAACCCCGATCGTAGTCATAGACTTTGGAGCGGTTGACATCAATTTTACTATCCAGCAGTCGGGGGGCAGGCAGTTGAATCGCTAGCCGATCGCCCTCTACTTGCACGTTCGCGGCCGTCAGTTGACTCAAGTCTACCCCTGCCTGCACTTCTCCCTGAGCGATGTAAAGTAGCCTAGTTTTAAAGGACAGCGCACTAAAGGAAACTTCTTGCTCGGATGGCACAACGGCTTGCATGGTAAATACGGCTGTGGTTAGTTCGCTAGCATCCCGCACCTGCTGCACTACCAACGATGCCACATCAACTTTCGGCGCGGCTTGAGAAATACTGAACCAGGACGTCAAACCGCCGAGCCAGCGATCGCCCGTTTTCAGCACTTCATAGGTCAGGAGCGATCCAGCTAATACCACTCCTCCTAGCACTATTAGCGTTAGATCCCGAATCCGATTCCCTTTTACCCGTTGTTCAGGATTCTGATCAATCATGCCGCTAACCCGCCTTTTCACTCGTAGGGTATCAGACAGTATTTTTGTACTACATCAATAGTGCTACCATACCGCCACACTTTACTGTAGCAAGAACAACCCTGATGCATCGCCTAGTTAGTATACTGAAGGCTCAACCATACTGTATTTCATAACTAAACCCGTTATTTAAACATGCAGCCCACAGACCCAAATAAGTTTACTGATAAAGCCTGGGAAGCGATCGTCCAGTCACAGGATGTTGCCCGGCGGTTTGTGCATCAGCAGCTTGAAGTTGAACACCTGATTATTGCGTTGTTAGAGCAACAGGATGGTTTGACGGCAAAAGTGCTCACCCGGGCTGGGGTCGATGTCCCACGGATGTCGCAACAGATTGAGGATTTTGCTAAACGGCAACCCAAAGTCCCCAATAGTGATCAGCTTTATTTGGGGCGCAATTTGGATGTTTTGCTCGATCGGGCGGATAAAGCTCGTCAATCTTGGCAGGATGAATTCATTTCGGTCGAGCATTTCCTGATGGGCTTCGTTTCTGACCCTCGGTTAGGTCTGCGGTTGTTGCGCACATTTAATGTGAATCCCGATCGTATGGAAGCGGTAATTCGGGAAGTGCGGGGGAGTCAGAAAGTTACCGATCAGAATCCTGAATCTCGGTATGGAGCGTTAGAGAAATATGGACGGGATTTAACGGAAGCGGCGCGATCAGGCAAAATTGACCCGGTGATTGGGCGGGATGAAGAAATTCGGCGCGTAGTGCAGGTACTTTCACGCCGAACGAAAAATAATCCCGTGTTAATTGGGGAACCGGGAGTCGGTAAAACGGCGATCGCGGAAGGACTGGCACAACGAATTGTGAATGGGGATGTGCCGGAGTCGTTAAAGAATCGATTACTGATTGCCCTGGATATGGGGTCGCTGATTGCCGGAGCCAAATATCGAGGCGATTTTGAAGATCGGCTGCGATCGGTTTTAAAGGAAGTGATTAATTCAGATGGACAGATTGTCCTGTTCATTGATGAGCTACATACAGTGATCGGCACCGGGTCAACCCAAGGCGCGATGGATGCCGGAAACTTGCTGAAACCGATGTTGGCACGGGGCGAATTGCGGTGTATCGGCGCGACGACGCTGGATGAATATCGCAAATATATTGAGAAGGATGCCGCTTTAGAACGTCGCTTCCAGCAAGTATTTGTTGATCAACCCAGCGTGGAAGATACGATTTCCATTCTGCGGGGTCTGAAGGAACGCTACGAAGTGCATCATGGGGTCAAGATTACTGACTCCGCTCTGGTTGCCGCTGCCATGCTGTCCGATCGCTACATTTCCGATCGCTTCCTCCCTGATAAGGCGATCGATTTAGTGGATGAAGCCGCCGCCAAGCTCAAGATGGAAATCACCTCCAAACCAACGGAACTGGAAGTGATCGATCGGCGAGTGATGCAACTAGAGATGGAAAAGCTGTCACTCAAGAGCGAAGATTCCTTGGCCTTTGCGGCCAATCGGGGCTCTAAAGATCGGCTCGATCGGATTGAGCAGGAAATTGCTGATCTGTCGAAGCGGCAGACCGAACTGGATTCCCAGTGGCAGGGCGAAAAGCAACTACTGGAGCAAATCAAAAGTCTGAAGGAAGAAGAAGATAAACTGCGGGTACAGATTGAACAAGCCGAACGGGCCTACGATCTGAATACAGCCGCGCAACTGAAGTATGGCCGACTGGAATCCGTTCAGCGCGATCGGGAAGAGAAGGAAGCTGAACTATTGGAACTGCAATCGCGCGGGTCTGCCTTACTTAGAGAGCAGGTGACGGAAGCTGATATTGCCGAAATTGTGGCGCGGTGGACGGGCATTCCGGTGAATCGCTTGCTGGAGTCGGAACGGCAAAAGCTGCTGAATTTAGAAAAACACTTGCATCAACGGGTAATCGGACAATCAGAAGCTGTGGAAGCGGTAGCGGCAGCAATTCGTCGGGCCCGGGCAGGAATGAAGGATTTAGCCCGACCGATCGGTTCCTTCCTGTTTATGGGGCCTACCGGAGTTGGCAAAACCGAACTGGCGCGGGCGTTAGCGCAATTCCTGTTTGACTCGGATGATGCCTTGGTGCGGATTGATATGTCCGAATATATGGAGAAGCACTCCGTCGCGCGGTTAGTGGGTGCACCTCCCGGTTACGTGGGCTATGAGGAAGGCGGACAACTATCGGAAGCCGTGCGGCGGCATCCCTACTCGGTAGTGCTATTTGATGAAGTGGAAAAAGCCCATCCTGATGTGTTTAACATTCTGCTGCAAGTGCTGGATGACGGGCGAATTACGGATTCCCAAGGTCGCACTGTGGACTTCCGCAACACCGTGATTGTCATGACCAGTAACATTGGCAGCGATCATATTCTGGATGTGTCTGGGGATGATTCCCGCTATGAGGAAATGCGATCGCGGGTGATGGAGGCTCTCCGTAAACACTTCCGTCCAGAATTTCTCAATCGCGTCGATGACTTGATTCTGTTCCATACGCTCGATCGCGGCGAACTTAGTCAGATTGTGGGACTGCAAATCAAACGGATTCAAGCGCTACTAGCCGATCAGAAGATCCAGTTGGAGATTACTCAGGCCGCCAAAGATCATATTGCTGATGCGGGCTATGATCCGGTTTATGGGGCTCGTCCTCTCAAACGAGCGATTCAACGCCAATTACAAAACCCGATCGCCACCAAGATTCTGGAAAATGCTTTTGAAGAAGGCGACACGATCGTCATTGATGTAGTGGATGGCAAATTAGAGTTCACTAAAAAAGCCGTGGCTGTGAGTAACCAACCGGCCTTAGCGTGAGCCGCGTTACCTGTTCACCGCAACAAATTCGTTAACCTCGGCGTCAGAAGTAGTACGATCGGGGACGCTAGAATTGTGTTTTCCAACCCTTTGATCCCCCCTGCCCCCCTTAACAAGGGGGAACCAAGCAGTTCAAAGTCCCCCTTGCTAAGGGGGATTTAGGGGGATCAACCCAGGTAGAGCAACAACATTCACCCTGCCAAGGAGTCACTGCCGTTGATCCTCGTTATCGATAACTACGACAGCTTTACTTATAATCTGGTGCAATATCTAGGCGAGTTAGGTGCCGAATTTCCGATCGCGGCGGAGATTCAGGTCTACCGTAATGATCAGATTTCGTTAGAGCAAATTCGGCAATTGCGCCCAGATGGCATTGTAATTTCTCCAGGGCCAGGTCGCCCGGAGGATGCCGGAGTCTCACCACAGATTATTCAAGAATTAGGCCCTGAGTTTCCCTTATTAGGTGTGTGCTTGGGGCATCAAGGTATTGGGCTAGTGTTTGGCGGTAAAGTCGTAGCGGCACCCGTGTTAATGCATGGCAAAGTCTCTCCGGTTCATCACAGTAACACAGGGGTTTTCCAGGGGTTAGAGAATCCGTTGACGGCAACCCGGTATCATAGTTTGGTGATTGAGCGGGAAAGCCTGCCAGATGTGTTGGAAGTAACGGCCTGGGTAGACGACGGCACGATCATGGGAGTCCGGCATCGCCAATATCCCCATGTGCAGGGTGTCCAGTTTCATCCCGAAAGCGTACTGACGATGTCTGGTAAACAACTCTTGCGGAACTTTCTGGCCTCGATCGGGCATCAGTAAGCAGTGAACAGTTAACAATAAATCGTGTGGTTGGTTTGTGAGTCACAGATCAGCCGTGACGGATGACTGTTAATAATGTGGTGAGGAGATTATGAAACGGCGGCAATTTGTGCAGTATGCAGGGGCAGGGGTACTGAGTAGTTTGGGGCTAGGTCTGACCTCTAACCTATTTCCTTCTCAGGCGCAAACTGGGGGCTTATCAGTGCAATGGTTAGGCCACACCTGTTTCTTGTTTAGTGGGGGTGGCAAGCGGATTTTAGTCAATCCATTTCGATCGCTAGGCTGTACCGCCGGTTATCGTCCTCCTAAAGTCGCGGCTGACCTGGTAATGATTAGTAGCCAGTTACTCGACGAAGGAGCGGTGGAAATTCTTCCAGGCAATCCGCGCCTGTTGTATGAACCCGGTGTCTACCAACTCAGCGGTACTCAAATTGAGGGGATTCGGACGGATCACGATTTGATTGGGGGGAAACGGTTCGGAATCAATGTCGTCTGGAAATGGCAGCAGGCAGGCATTAATATTCTGCACATGGGCGGGGCAGCAGCCCCGATCACCGTTGAACAGAAGATTTTGATGGGTCGGCCTGATTTGTTACTGATTCCCGTGGGGGGTGGAGCCAAAGCCTATGATCCGCAAGCGGCAAAACAGGCGATCGAGATTCTCCAGCCGAAGGTGATCGTCCCGACCCAATATCTGACGAAAGCAGCGGACAAAGATCGGACTCGCTGTGACCTTGTGAGTGTCGATAATTTCCTCTCGGTTATGGGTGGCACACCCGTCCGGCGAGTGGGGAATTCCATCAGCTTAAGCCCCAGAGATTTACCGACTAACGGCATGGTGATTAATGTCATGAGCTACTCCTTCTAAACGCGGCGTATCGACCTCTATCTGCTGGCTTAACGGTTCCCGTCATCGGAAAGACTACTTTTTTTTGAGTAGACAGTTACTATGACGGATAAAGCAATTCATCGTTTACTCCAGAGTTCGATCGGTTGACCACCGTTTCAATATCGGTAGGTTTCTAGAGTTACGAAGCCGACCAGGATGGCAGTGATGATGTACTAGTGAGCAGCAAGCGGGTAGATATGATGCAGGCGCCGTTGACATCCTCTGCCACCGTGGGGGAACAGTTTCAAATTTTGAAGGAACAATTACGCGATCGCTGGCAAGCGGTGGAACGGTATGACACTAGCAGTGATGCGGATATTGTGGTTGTGCCTTCCCTCAGTTTGGATCAACGGGAACTCCTTAAGATCGAAGGATTCCATCACTACGAAGAACGGCTACTGTTTTCCTTGATTCGTCTGCGGAATCCGCGCACTCGCTTGGTTTACATTACTTCCCAACCGTTGCATCCCAGCGTAGTGGACTACTACTTACAACTGCTGCCGGGAATTCCGTTCTCCCATGCCCGCGATCGTCTGCTGTTGCTATCGACTTACGATTCCTCTCTAAAGCCCCTAAGCCAAAAAATTCTGGAACGCCCCCGCTTGATTGAACGGATCCGCCAGGCGGTTCGGCGAGATCGTTCCTACCTCAGTTGCTATAACTCTACGGCTGCCGAACGAAAGTTAGCCATAGAACTAGGAATTCCGTTATTTGCGCTGGATCCTGATCTACTTCAGTGGGGCACTAAAAGTGGGAGCCGTCAAATTTTTGCGGAAGCTGGCATTCCCCATCCCGATGGCAGTGAGCTAGTTTGGAACGCCGCCGACTTAGCTACTGCTGTCGCCGAACTGTGGGAGCGCCAGCCTTATTTGAAACGCATGGTCGTGAAGCTGAATGAAGGCTTTTCCGGCGAAGGCAATGCCCTATTAGATTTGCGACCGTTGCAGGAATATGCTCCCGGTTCAGCCACTCATACAGACCGCGTCGCTGCTATACAAGAAAATTTTGCCCACCTCAAGTTTGAGTCTAAGGGTGAAACCTGGGCAAACTTTGGTAGCCGGATTCCGGAGTTAGGCGCGATCGTGGAAGCCTTTATTGAAGGAACGGTGAAACGATCGCCGAGTGTCCAAGCCCGGATTTTACCCACAGGGGAAGTCGAGATTCTGTCTACCCATGATCAGATTTTGGGTGGCCCGAGTGGACAGGTGTATTTGGGTTGTCAATTTCCCGCCGATGAATCCTACCGCTTGCGGTTACAGGAATTGGGCTTGCGGATCGGTAAGAATCTGGCCGAGAAAGGAGCGATCGAACGTTACAGCGTGGACTTCGTGGCAGTGCATCAACCGGATGGCGTGGGTAGTCGCGAATGGGACATTCAAGCGATCGAAATTAACCTGCGGAAAGGCGGGACAACGCATCCCTTCATGACCCTGCGCTTCCTGACCAATGGCCGCTATGACCTTTCTAGTGGCTTGTTCTACAGCCAGCAGGGACGGGCAAAATATTACATTGCTACCGACAATTTGCAGAAGGAGCGCTATCGGGGATTGTTGCCGAATGATTTGATGGATATCATTGCCCAAAACCAACTGCACTTTGATACCAGCACCGAGACTGGAACGGTATTTCACCTGATGGGTTGTCTGTCTGAATTTGGCAAACTGGGGTTAACCAGTATTGGAAATTCTCCGCAACAAGCCGAAGACATTTATAGCCGTTTAGTCAAAGCCTTGGATGAGGAAACCCGCTCCTTCGCAGATGAAGATCCCAGTGCTAGCCGCTGTATGCCGATGAGTTGGAGCCGGGTTTAGTCACTGGCTCGATGCACTCGTAACATCCGATCTTCGATCGCTCCCCACACCTGGGGGGATACTCGGACTGCCGCTTGCTTACACCGCACCATTAACCAATTCGCATACAAATAATGTTCCAGGTGTTCTAATTCAGTATCCGATAAACTGATCCAACTCGGATTTAGGCGCAGAGCTGTAAACCAGGTTTGCACAATTCGGGAATGAAAGTCTTGATGGGCATGATCGGGTTGGCGAATGTCCGGCGCTTTCGCCTTCAAGGCTTCCAGGCGCGCAATTAAGACATTAAAGTTGACATCGTTAAATACCTGAAGTTTTTCGAGTTGCTCCACAAACGTCTGCGTCATCGCCCGAGCAAAGGCCCGTGGGGGAGCCGCTGCCCGCGCCGGAGTATGGGTGAGCGTATGGGTAAATTCCGGGACACGGGCATGAGTCAGGGTACGGGCCAGATCCAGAGTCCGAGCCAGATTGGGGTTGAGGGCATGGGCCAGATGTAACGCCCGATCGCGAATCAGGGCCAGAAATAGGGCCGTCGTGCGTTTAGCACAGGGATGGAGCGCCCCGGGAGAATTGCAGGTAATCTCATGTGCCCATTCCAGTAAGGCTTCGAGCTTGGGCGTATTGATGTAGGTGCGGGTTTGGGCTTCCATCGCCAGCAGCAAGCGATCGGTGCCACCGCGCATGAGTCCTGCCACTAACAAAAACACTTCTTGCCAGCGTTCATTGGTTAAATGATGTTTGACTAAGTCCTCAATTAAATAATGGTCATCGATATAGTAAGCCGTTAAATATTCCTGCAAGGTTAAGTGAGAAAACGAGTAAACATCCTCTGCTCGTTCCACCAAAATGCCTTGCTGAATTGCGATCGCATTTAACACAGCTTCCCCATTTAAATGTTTGGGAGCATTCAGATTATTGGTGAGAAAATCCCGGATTTGATCGACAATTTCCCGTTGTGAGAAAAACAAGCGATCGGCTTCAAAGCCTACATAGGCAATTTCGGATAATAAAATTTCTTCTAATTCCGTATTCATGCCATCATAGATTTGCTCTCGCATAATCCGTTTTTCAGCAGCCCATTCTTCTAGTAATACCCGTAAGGCTTTGCGATACAAACTACTGCGATTGGTAGGGAAGTTTTGCGATCGGTCATACACCAAACATAGCAAGGTCAATAACAATGGGGTATGAGCTAACTCTTTCGCAGCCAAATTCTCCGGTTTATGGAGTAGTGTCCAACAGCGTTGGGCTGTCCCTACTGCCTGATCTGCTTCTGAACTAAACCAATTCCGAATAAATTGCTGAATTTGATTCTGGTCAAAGTCTGCCATACCCACATCTGTAAAGCGGCGAAAATTGTGGCGATAAGCCGCGACCCGACAGGAGGCAATAAAGCGATTTTGATCGTATTGATCGACAAAATTCTGAATTTGATGAATGGCTTCATCTATGTTTTTCATCGGCACTTCATCCAAGCCATCCAACAGAATTAATAATTTACCTTGTTCCAATAATTTCGCAGTTGTATCTTCGGGATGGGGCATATTACAAATGCGAAATTCCTGAGCGATCGCCGCTTCAATATCGATTTCCTTCGTAAAATTCTTTAATTCGATTAATACAGGAATACATTCATGTTCGTAATCGCCTTCTTGCCCCTTCAACGCTTCTAAACCAATTTTGCGAATAAAGGTCGATTTACCTGCACCGGGGCCACCTAACACCATCAAAAATTGCTTTTCATTCGCCACCCGTAAGCCATCTCGTCGAGTCGCATTTTTCGGCTGAAATCCTCGTCTTCCGGTCTGACGATAGGCTCGTTCTAAACTTTCGATCGAGTCAAACCAGCTAATTCCCGAGCGATCTAAAAACTGTACGGTGGTATAGATCGATTCTAGAGAAACGGGTTCCCGCATCCCCAATACTTTCAAAATTCCATGTCGCCCGGTAAAATTCTGCACATACTGCTGTGATGCATCTTTAATCAGTTTTTCAGTACGTTCATCCAGGGTTTTTCCCATCCAACTAAATACTCGACCGCTCCCTTCACACACCACTTTGGTGACGATCGTGGCGAGAGCCATGCTGGCAGCTTGAATCAAAATTCGTTCAAATCCGGTCATGGGTGGTTCATCTGATTTTGCAGGTGGGCGATCGGGCATAAAGGCATTTGGGCTAAAGGGAATTCCCGCTACTTTGTCTGTTGAGAATGCTAGGAAAATGCTAACCCCATCAGATCAACTGTAATCCTTCAGTGGGGATCGACTACCCTAGGTTGAATACTATTGATGGGGAGTTTCTATGAGCTATACGCCCAAAATTCTGGCATTTGCCGGTAGTACTCGCACAGCCTCTTACAATAAAAAACTCGTCAAAATTGCGGCAGACGGAGCCCGAAAAGCGGGAGCAGAGGCCACATTTGTGGATTTACGCGACTTTCCCATGCCCCTGTTTGATGAAGACTTGGAAGCGAACCAGGGAACTCCCACCCCGGCCCGTCAGTTTAAAGATTTATTACTTGCCCATGATGGCTTATTAATTGCGTCACCAGAATATAATAGTTCGCTATCGGCCGTGCTGAAAAATGCGATCGATTGGGCCTCTCGTCCTGCCCCGAATGAACCGCCATTAGCCTGTTTTGTTGATAAAGTAGCAGCTATTATGAGTGCGTCTCCTGGCTCGTTAGGTGGCTTGCGGGGATTGGTGCATTTACGATCGATTCTCGGCAATATCAAAGTGATTGTTTTACCGGATCAACTGGCGATCGGAAAAGCTCATGAAGTGTTTAATCCCGATGGCAGTTTGAAGGATTCAGACCAACAAGTGGCGATCGAAAAACTGGGCGCGAATGTTGCCAATGTCGTCGCCAAACTTAAGGCGTAATCTAGCCATGTGGTTAGATAAATAAAATTTTAGGGGCGAATAATTCGCCCCCTCTGTAGTGTTATTCTTTCTAAACTTCAGGATTTGTCGCTAACGATTGCGTTGAATCAATATGAGAATGCCTGCACCTAACGCAATCAGTGTTGGCAACCAGGCCCCTAAAAAGGCGGTGAGAACGCCCTGGAAATACAACACTTCACAAACACTAAATAGGATGTGATAGCCCACGATCAAAATTAAGCTAATCCCGAAACTGGTGGCCCGCGCGGTTCGTTGCGATCGCACTCCTAACGTCGAACCAATTACCCCAAAGGCTAAACAAACGAGGGGTAAAGCTACTTTTTGATCTAACCGTAATTCCAATTTACGAATTTCTTTGCGGCTACCCGACTGCCGAATCAGCGCCAGATATTCTCGCATCTGTGCCATATTCATCTCACCTGGATCGCGATCGTTATTCGCGATATCGAAGGGAGCACGAGGTAATTGCAATTGATAGCGTTCAAACCGGAAGATATTACGATATGTCCCATCTGGAGACACGCCATAATTGGTGCCATTAAAGAAGTTCCAGGTCTTATCGTCTGTATCTAGCACCGCCGATTCTGACGTGAGAATCTGATTCAAACCTTTCTGCGTAAAATCGAGAATCGTGACATCTTTCAACCGGGTACCGTCGTACTCTTTGGCGTAGTACAACCGACCAATCCGTTTGACCTTTTCACCATCCTCTTTTTTCTCAGTGTGATATTCCTGATAGAGAATGTCACTCTCGCGGTAATTCGGTTCCTTCTTGTTGAGTGCCTGATTGAGTACCTGCTCTGCCTGGACATTACAGATTGGCACGATCGCTTCATTAAACGCTAGAGTTAGCCCGGTCACTACCAAACTCATGGCGATCGCGGGAGCAACCAGACGATACACACTCACGCCGCAACTTCGCATCGCAATCAATTCGCTGTCGCTAGAGAAGCGCCCGTACACAATCAGGCTGGCCAGCAACATCGACATGGGGAAGGAATAGGTGATGTAATAGGGCAGCTTGAGCAATAACACCTGGATCGCCGTCGTAGCAGGTAATCCGGCATCTGCCATCTTCCGCATCAGGTCAAATAACACCCCGATCGCGACCCCACCGGAAGATAAGGCCACCACACCAAAGAGAAATGGCATGATGAGTTCGCTCACAATGTAGCGATCCATGACCGTTGTGCCAAACGTTAGCCAGGCCAACGGATTAAGTGGTGGTTTGTTTGTGGTGGAAACACCAGATGCCATAAGTGTATGAGGTGGAAACGAAACAGCGATGAAGTTAAGAAAATGTTGGAACCAACGCTACTATGCCGTTACGGCTGAAACTTATCACCCAAGTAATATTGTCTAACTAGAGGATTGGCATACAGTTCTTCCGAACTTCCAGCCGCCAGAATTTGCCCATCTCGCATGATATAAGAGCGATCGGTAATGGCCAGGGTTTCCCGCACATTATGGTCTGTAATTAAAATGCCTAACTGGCGATCGCGGAGCTGAGACACAATTTGTTGAATTTCGGCGATCGCGATCGGATCAACGCCTGCAAACGGCTCATCGAGCAGTAAGAACGTTGGCCCCATCCGTCCGGCGGCTAGCGATCGAGCGAGTTCTGTCCGTCGCCGCTCACCCCCAGAGACGCGAATACCTAAGGTATCCGCAACCTTTTCTAAGTGGAATTCATGTAACAAAAACTCTAGCCGCCGATTCCACTCCTGCCGGGGCACATCTGTTTGCTCCATCACCAGCAAAATATTGTCTCGGACAGTCAAATTACGAAAAATACTAGCTTCTTGCGCTAAATAACCAATTCCTAATCGCGCTCGCTTGTGAATTGGCAGGGTCGTAATATCCTTGTCATTGAGCCAAACTCGACCCTGATCTGGCTTTTCCAGACCTGTGGCCATATAAAAGGTGGTCGTCTTGCCAGCTCCATTCGGGCCAAGCAACCCTACCACTTCTCCTTGAGCTACTGACAAGCTAACACGGCTAACAACCGGGCGCCGTCCGTAGGTCTTATGTACGTTCTCCAGTACGATCTTCAATAGCTCACTCCTCGCGACCGCTTTCTACGAAGCCACTCGGCAATGATGATTGTAAGCTAATGAGTCTTCTCGTTGCATCCTCTGCCGATCGCTCCTATCTCCTAACCCACTCAGCTAACTGTCCATCAGAACCGATTAGACCGGATTGGTGTGTTTTGTGTGGGGGCACTGGGTAAGGGAGGGGCTAAGCGATCGGGCGTAATGGGTGCGTTCACTGTCCCCGGCATTACTCCCGGTGAGAATGTTCCTGGTGTCGTGTTAATTGGGGTAGAGAATTCGGGCTGCGTCCCAAAGGGTGCCGTGGGATTGGGCGCGATCGCGGGATTAGCGGCGGGTAAAGTTGGGGTTGTCGCATCCTGGACTAAGTAAATGGATTCTACCTGGCGAGGGGCTTGGGGGAGAGCCACAAACCGGCCTTCATCAATCAAGTACGTGACGGTTTCACCCCGGAGGCTATTGCCCTGTTGCAACACGTAGACATTGCCACTTAACACAATCCGGCGTTCTTTACTAAAGTATTGCGCCTGAGCCGCCGTTGCTTGAATTTGCCGCGATGGATAGTTAATCTGCACATTCCCCCGGGCTGTAACTACCCCAGTTTTAGCATTGGCTTCTTGAATATCCGATCGTAACGTCATGGGCTGGTTTGGTACCGGTGCGGGCACTTGAGCTTCAGCCATGAGGTGGCCAGCGGGCATGAGCG
>DATNPU010000135.1:0-3063 GCA_036703105.1 Microcoleaceae cyanobacterium | reverse complement strand
AATAATCCCGACATTTTAGGAGTAGTCGGTCA
Organism: Microcoleaceae cyanobacterium; assembly: GCA_036703105.1. Classification (GTDB taxonomy): domain Bacteria; phylum Cyanobacteriota; class Cyanobacteriia; order Leptolyngbyales; family Leptolyngbyaceae; genus Pantanalinema. Next base: position 3,031 of record DATNPU010000135.1, on the reverse strand, counting down.
TAGCATCAGCGATACCGCTCTAGCCGCCGCCGAGATCTACCAAGCCAATCAACTGGTTATGGTGTCGCCCTCCAGTTCTGCGGTCAAGCTATCCAATTTTGGCAGCTATATTTTTCGCACGATCCCCAGCGATAGCTTTACTGCCAAAGCGCTAACTCGCTACATGCTGACTAAACTTCAGAAAAAACGGGCGATCGTCTTCTTTAATTCTGCCAGTGCCTACAGTACGTCACTCAAAGACGAGTTTAAACAAGCATTGTTCTATAACGGGGCAGATTTAGTTGATGAAATTGACCTGTCTCGCCCCGATTTTGATCCGGCTGATAGCATGAATCGGGCCTTGACTGAACGAGCGGATGTGATCATGCTGGCATCGGATAGTGCCGTTTCCGATCGAGCCATTCAAGTCATTCAGTTAAATCAAAAACGCTTACCCATTCTGGCCGGTGATAGTTTATCAGTAACCAAAGCGCTAACGGTGGGGCAGGCAGAAGCTGTCGGCATGGTACTGGCAACGCCTACCAGTATCATTGGCTCTCCCTTTCAGAAAAATGCGGCCCAATTTTGGGGAACTTCAGAAGCAATTAGTTGGCGTACCGCGTTGTCCTATGATGCTGCCAAAGCTCTAATCACCGCCATTAGTCGCGATCCAACCCGTGAAGGCGTACAACGATCGCTCACCCAACCTGATTTTTCTGCCCAAGGAGCCACTGGTAGCGTCAGATTTACGACGTCTGGAGATCGCCAGGGTCAGGTGCAATTAGCAACGATCGTGCCCGTAAAAACAGGTCGACAGATGACCTACGCCGTTAAACCTTTGACCAATTGAGGCTGTCCAACAACCAACTATCTAATTTTGGACAACGAACAACTCCCTCTATAATCTGGCAGGAGAGCAGAATCATCCTCGTGCCCCAAGCCGCTAACACCCTAATCTATGAATGTTGCCTTAGAGTTCACCGTTATTCTGTTTTTGATTGCCATTAATGCGTTTTTTGCTGCCGCCGAAATTGCTTTAGTCTCTGCGAATGAAGTCCGGATGCGGATGCTCGCCGAGCAAGGTAATCGTCCTGCCCGCATGGTTCTACTCGCGACAGAAGACAGCACCCGATTCCTGGCAACGATTCAGGTGGGGATTACGCTAGCCGGATTTTTCACCTCTGCGACCGCAGCAACGAAGTTATCTGATCCACTTGCGGCCGTCCTCGCCCCATTGGTTGATCCCAAGCTAGCCGGGACACTGGCATTTACGATCGTGACCATCGCGATCGCGCTATTGAGTTTGATCCTAGGTGAACTTGTCCCTAAACGGATTGGATTACGCCATGCGGAACAGGTGGCCCTATTTTCTATTCGCCCAATTCGGCTATTAGGGAAGATAGCTGCACCGATCGTTAAATTCCTCAGTGCCACCACCAATGTAATTCTGCGGCTCACGGGTAACTCCCTCACAGAAGCCGAAGAATCCGTCAGCATTGAAGAAATTAAGGCAATGGTCGATGCCGGACGGGCGGGCGGATCGGTCGGAGAGCAGGAACGTCGGATTATTCACGGTGCCGTCGAATTGAGTCACCTCACAGCCCGTGCCATTATGGTGCCACGAGTACAGATCCAGTACCTGAAGATCAATGAAACGATCGGCAAAGTCTATGAACTAGTTTCGGAAAACGCCCATACCCGCATCCCCGTCTGCAACGAAGACTTGGATAATATCGTCGGCATTTTGCATGTCAAGGATCTGATCCGCCCCTTACCTGACCTGCTGGAACAGCCTCCGGCTTTACGGGAGCTTCTCCGCCCCGTTCGATACGTTCCAGAAACCAAGCCTGTTGCCGATCTCTTGAGCGAAATGAAGAAAAATCGCTTACATATTGCGATCGTGCGGGATGAGTTTGGGGGTACGGCGGGCTTAGTCACCCTGGAAGATGTGCTGGAAGAAATTGTTGGGGAAATTCGGGATGAGTATGATGCCGAGGAGGAACGCGAGTTTCGCCAGATTGGGGAACATGAAGGGATTTTCAAAATTCGTGCCAGTATTGCCACAGTCAATAATGAGCTAGATATTCAGCTGCCTCGCGAAGATGCAGCCACCCTGGCTGGACTCTTTCTAGAAGAGTTACAACGTCCCCCCGAAGCGGGCGATCGCCTTCAGATTGATCATATTGCCCTCAGGGTGCTGGAAGATGGGCAACGCGTTCAAGTGACTCAGATGGTGCAAGCCGAATCGGATACCGAGGATTGAGGGCGAGTGACAACAACCCAGTTTGGACGGATTTCCGACCCAGCGATCGTCGCTGCGAAGCAAAAAAACTCTTTACACTAGGGAAAGACAACAGCTAAGGAGAGTTTCATGACCGAGCAAATGTCAGCGCGTGACCTGTTTCGTGCCGCTTATGAAAACCGCTATACCTGGGATCAAAATTTTCCGGGTTATACTGCCGATGTGCAACTGCGGGACAATGACCAGACCTTCACAGGCAAAATCCGCATCAATGCCGACATGAGCTTTGAAGTCATGGATGTGGCCGATGAAGACGCTAAGAAAGCGATTCATGGTCAGGTATGGGAAATTGCTGTTCACCGTGTCCGCCGTCCGTTTGAGGAAACCCACGCTAAGAATGTCTTTGAGTACGGGGACACGGACGAAAACGGCGCTGTAGAACTACTCGTTGGCGGTAAGGCATCCGGCGATCGCTACAAGGTTCACAACAATGAAGTTAGCTTAGTGCATCGCCAAATTCATGGCACTTTCGTCACCATTAATACGTTCAGTAGCCATCAAACTGAGGAAGGTTATCTGTCTCACCGCTATGATTCGGTCTACCGCGATCCCAAAACGGGCGAACAAAAAGGCGGCAAAAGCGAATTTGAGGATGAGTATGAAAAAGTGGGCAATTACTATGTCCTCAACCGTCGTCTAATTCGCACCGAAACCAACGGTCAGATATCGACTACTGAGTTTTCGTTCTCTAATATCAAACTGCTGCAACCTGTAGCCGTTTAATTGATTCAATCCTGTAACTATGGAGCC
>DATNPU010000132.1:0-5524 GCA_036703105.1 Microcoleaceae cyanobacterium | reverse complement strand
TTTAGGATCTCAACCCTCATACCCCCACCGATCTGTGGCTCTTAAACTTAGGGCTGAACACCTTCAACTCATGCAGGCTCATGCCGAACAAGCCTACCCAGACGAATGTTGCGGTTTGCTCTTGGGTACGTTAGTGTCGGATGATAAAACCCTGGTAGACGTGCGAACGGTTACCAATGCCTGGGATGAGCAGGTTGCCAGCGAGTTTGCGGCAGCAGAGTCATCTCTGACCAAAACTCGCCGTTACTGGATTTCTCCTGAAGAGATGCTGGCCGTCATGCGGGAGGCCCGGCAGCGCGATCTCGATGTGATTGGGATCTACCATTCCCATCCTGATCATCCGGCAGTGCCCTCCGAATGCGATCGTCGTCAGGCGTGGCCGCAGTACTCGTATTTGATCCTCTCTGTTCGCTTGGGTCAAGCTGGGGAATTCTATAGTTGGCAACTCGATGACTCTCATCAGTTTCAGTCTGAACCGGTGATTGTAATTGAGCCAGTTTCGCCTTAGGTCGTCTAATACCTGTCCTTCCATATTGCTCAAATCATCATGCTGAACCCCAATCTGGATGAGATTCAGTTAACTAAAGAAGAATACGAACGCTATTCACGCCACCTGATTTTGCCAGAAGTGGGGCTGGACGGGCAGAAGCGTCTCAAAGCAGCTAGTGTCCTCTGTATTGGCACGGGTGGCTTGGGATCTCCGCTTTTGCTCTACCTGGCTGCTGCTGGCATCGGGCGGATTGGCATCGTCGATTTTGATGTAGTGGATCACTCCAATCTGCAACGTCAGGTGATTCACGGGACCTCTTGGGTGGGCAAACCCAAGATCGAGTCAGGCAAAAATCGGATTTTGGAAATTAATCCCTATTGCCAAGTTGATCTCTATGAAACGCGGCTCAGTTCCGAAAACGCCCTGGATATCGTCAAAGACTACGACGTCGTGGTGGATGGGACAGATAACTTCCCTACCCGCTATCTGGTGAATGACGCTTGTGTACTGATGAACAAGCCGAACGTCTACGGGTCGATTTTCCGGTTTGAGGGGCAAGCCACCGTCTTCAACTACGAAGGTGGTCCCAACTACCGCGACCTGTATCCCGAACCCCCACCACCCGGGCTCGTGCCGTCCTGCGCTGAAGGTGGCGTGTTAGGTATTCTGCCTGGTGTGATTGGTGTCATCCAGGCGACGGAAACCGTCAAGATTATTCTGGGCACTGGCAACACCCTGAGTGGACGCCTGCTGCTGTACGATGCCTTGAATATGAAATTCCGGGAATTGAAACTGCGCCCGAATCCCGAACGTCCCGTGATCGAAAAACTGATCGACTACGAAATGTTCTGTGGCATTCCTCAAGCGAAGGCCGCTGAAGCCCAGGCCCAAGCAGAAATGCGCGAAATTACCGTTCATGAACTTGAGCGCTTGATGAGCGGTGAATCCGCCGACACCTACGTGTTGCTCGATGTCCGAAACCCAAACGAACATCAGATTGCCCGGATTCCTGGAGCCGTACTCGTACCATTGCCCGATATTGAAAATGGGGACGGGATTGATAAAGTGAAGGAATTGGCGAATGGTTCCAAGCTGATTGTGCATTGCAAGTCGGGGATGCGATCGGCAAAAGCGATCGGGATCCTGAAGCAAGCCGGCATCGAAGGCACCAACGTTAAAGGTGGCATTCTCGCCTGGAGCCGTGAAATCGATTCCTCAGTACCGGAATATTAACGATCATCAATCCAACCAAATTTGGTGATTCGTCAGTCGGGATGTAGTAGGGGCGTAGCATTTGGGCAAAAATCCTTGTAACAAATCAAGGTCGATCTGCCAAATGCCACGCCCTTACTGACGATCGTTGTATTAAGCCGTCATCATCAGTTGTTCAAAGGTCTGTAATCTCATCGCTTCTGCCAGATAGCTGGTGCCATAGATCCGAGGCAGTTGGTTCGTCTGCACCAAAACCTGCCGCACTTCCAGATTAGAAATGTCGGCTAAAGTGCGATTGCTTAACAGCGCGATCGCAGCAGCAATTCCTACCCCCTGGCCAACCGCCACATTAAACTCGACAATTCTGCCAGCAGCACAAGCATAGCCATCGTAGCCAGATCCCGGGCTAACTACTGCTAGGTTAGGAACGGTATTTAACAACGCGTGTTGAATACCCACATTGAATAACGGTGGATGATGGAACGATACACTCGTTAGTTCCTTCTCTCTGGCTTTCGCCCCCAGCCCCACAATGCCACCCCGCACATCCAGATGGTAACCAAATGTCCCCAGAGCTTGGTTAGCGGGTACGGCTCCTGCCATCATTTTTGCCCCAGTTAAGGGTTCAACTGCACCCAAAACATTCCCCGCATGACGAATGTATAACTCAGTCGCCGGTCGGACTGCCGTAGCCCCTAAGCTCTTGAACCAGCGATCGAGAAAGGTAATTTCTTGTAACATCGCTGGGGTCGGTTTAGCGGCAGCCCTAGCTAACTGTTCTGCCTGCAAGCCAGTACAAGCACACAGTAAAGCATTCCAGGAGAGGCGAGTGGGTGAGAGGATGGCGATATTCGGCTGATCGAGAATGGCACCACTTTTATCCAGTGACCAGCGTTTGCCTCGGAACGAGTGATAAGCGATCGATAAGGCTTTACACCGGACATCGATATGATCTAGACCAACATACATAGTCTTTAGCTTGCCAGTAGTATCGATCAAGTCTTTGCGGAATTGCTCGATCAGTTTGGCATCATTTCCGGCAGCAATCTGGATAAATCGTTGAGCTTCTGTGTCATTCGGATTGGTTAACCGTTTGAGAAAATCTAGCTCAAATTGCTTTAAGACATCGACCGTTAGCCCCTCTGTTTCAAATACCAACGTGACTGGCAATTCCGATTCTGGCAGCCCAAATGTACCGAAACCCTGAACTTTATCTGCACCAGCATATTGCGCCAATTCCGCATTCACAGTGGAATCAATAAACTGTCTGGCCAGGTAAGTTTCACCCCGAGTTAACCGAATCCCTGCAAGCTGGTCGTCCTTTTTCAGCACCGATTGGATCTGTACCCGACTGATAATATCGGCTTTCACCTCGCTTAACATCTGGCGGAGCGCCGCATCGGCCTTACGGGGATCCAGGGCAATTTGAGCAACTCCAGCTTTCTGCAAAAACTCCTTATAAATCGCCGAGGGATCACCAAACGTCCCAAGATTTAAGGATTGGCGCACATCAACAGGCACCATAGCGCGATCGAGATAGGCCAACCCACCTCTGACCAAATGCCCCCCTACACCATCCGGAGAATTGCCCTTAAACATCAATAATGTTTTAGGAAGTCGTCCGGTACGTCGCCGATATTCCCTCGCTGCACACACTAATGCCAATACACCAGGAACTTCATCCCCAAAACCAATAATGTCGTAGGAACGAGTAACAGAGGGAGTGGCGGAGGTCATAGAGGCAACCGTTCAGATCAAGATGGGCATTAGCATGACCATCCTACTCCAGCAATTTACTCTCAGCACATGATGGCCTATTGGAATTAATCCCTGGGTTTCGCCACAATCCAACGGTGAGGATATGTTAGGGTGATGAATCTTCATCAACTTGCCCAGTAACTTGCTGCGATCGTAGCCATCATGACCACCGTAGACTCGACCCTGTTGCAAACGGCCCACGAACACTATCAGGCGGGACGCTTGCGGGACGCAGCAGCAGTTTACCACCAGGTGGTAGAGCGACATCCCCAGCAATCGGAGGTCTGGTTCTGGCTGGGATTAATTGCCAGTCAATTAGGCAACTTAGAAGAGAGTGTGACCTATTATCAGCAGGTGATTCAGTTAAAACCTGAATTAGCCGAGGCCCATAGTAATTTAGGCACAGTTTTGCTGGATTTAGGTCGCCGCAGTGACGCGATCGCCCATCAGCAACAAGCGGTATCGCTGCTCCCCAATGATGCCAATCTGCATTACAACCTAGCGATCGCGTTATCGAAAGATGACCAACTAGAAGCTGCGATCGCGCACTACCAGCAAGCCGTTACCCTGAATCCGCACTATGCCAATGCTCACCACAATTTGGGAGCCGTATTATTCAAACAAAATCGTTTAGAGGAAGCCATTCCTTACTATCAGCAAGCGATCTCCCTGATGCCAGAACATGTCAACGCTCGTAATAGTTTAGGAGTCGCCCTCTTACGTCTGGAGCAGCTAGCAGCGGCCAAAGAGCAATTTGAAACGGCGATCGCGATTAAACCAGATTATGCCAGTGCCCATGACAATCTCGGTACGGTCCTGCAACGCCAGGGAGAACTGGATGCTGCGATCGAGCATTACCGCCAAGCGATCGCCCTGAAGCCTGATTGTGCCAACGCCTATAGCAATTTAGGAGCAGCATTAAAAGAACAGGGAAAATTAGCCGAGTCGATCGCCTGCTATCAGGAAGCGATTCGGCTGCAACCCGATCACGCCGATGCCTATAACAACTACGGCGGTACTTTAGTCGAACAAGGTAAATTTCGTGAAGCGATCGGCTGTTATGAACAAGCCATTCATTACCGCCCCGATTATGCCGATGCTCACTTGAATCTAGGGATCATTCTGCTGACATTAGGTGACTTCCAACGAGGGTTCACTGAATATCACTGGCGCTGGCAGACGAAACAATGTCCCGATTTACGGTATCCTCAGGCGCTTTGGGATGGCTCTGACCTGCAAGGCAAAGTAGTTCTACTCACCGCAGAACAGGGGTTTGGTGACACCCTGCAATTTGTTCGCTATGCGCCCCTAGTGGCCCAACGCGGCGGGCATGTCGTAATTGCCTGTCAGAAACCACTATTACGTCTGTTGAATACTGTCGCTGGGATCGATCGCTGCGTTGATCGAGATCGAGTGGATGTCCAAACTCACTACCATTGTCCGTTACTAGACTTACCGCTCATTCTAGGAACCACGCTAGAAACGATTCCCCATCAAGTGCCTTATTTACAAGCGCCACCATCGGGGATTAGGTTGCCAAGAGGTGAGGCAGGTCGGGGAGATAAGGAAGGTGGGGGAGATGGGGAAGCGCCATTTAAGATTGGGATTGTGTGGGCAGCGAATCCGTCTAGTAGTACGGCGAGTAAGCGATCGTGTACTTTAAACGACTTTCTCTCATTACTCAAGCTTCCCCAAGTCGTACTCTATAGCTTGCAGAAAGACTGCCCAGAAGCCGATCGACCACTTCTGATGGCTCAAGAGCGATTGTACGATCTCAGCGATCAGCTCCAGGATTTTGGTGATACAGCAGCCGCGATCGCGCAACTCGATTTAGTCATTAGTGTCGATACTGCCGTCGCTCATTTGGCCGGAGCCTTAGGTAAACCTGTTTGGACATTGCTCTCCTATGTGGCCGACTGGCGCTGGCTGCTCGATCGCACCGATAGCCCCTGGTATCCCACCATGCGGCTATTCCGACAACCCCAACCTGGCGATTGGCACACCATCTTCCAACAAGTGATCACCGCCCTCCAACAAACCATTCCATCTCCATCTTCCGCATCT
>DATNPU010000125.1:0-6186 GCA_036703105.1 Microcoleaceae cyanobacterium | reverse complement strand
AGCTCCCCCTACAGGGCTTACTTCTAATTAAATTGAATTTGTAGCAATGATAAATCGTCCTCAAAAACTTCTTTAGAGTTAAGCGACTTAACGTAATCCAAAATGTAATTTAGTCCATGCTGATGAATGGTGTCTCGGTGTTTGGCAAGGAGTTGGATGAAGGCATCTAGCCCCCACACCTCACCGTCGGTCTGGTGAATTTCATATACGCCATCGCTGAAGATATATAACGTGCTGCTGTCTTCGATCGTGCAGCGTTGGTTCACAAACTTAGTATCTGGCATCATCCCAATTGGCAAACTCACCGTTTTCAATTGGCTGATTTGCAGAGTTTGATCGGCTGATTCTGAGATCAAAATTGCAGGAGGATGTCCAGCACTGGAATAGATCAATTGCCGTCTTGCCTGGTTATAAACGCCATACCAAATGGTGAAATATTTGTCGTTTTGGTAATCCATCTGGAAGGCTTCATTCAGAGCTGTTAACACATGGTTAGGTTGGTAGAAATTCACTCCATCCATCGACTGCGATCGCAGCAGATTTAACACTGAGATCGACGGTAATGCTGCACCTAATCCATGTCCAGAAACATCCAGCAGGTAGATCGCTAAATAATCGGGATCGAGCCAATAATAATCAAAGCAATCTCCCCCTAGATGACGCGAGGGAACAAAGCGCGTATCAATTTTAATTTTGCGATCTAACGGTAGGGGCAGGAGCGATCGAACATACTCCGCCGCCTCCGCTAATTCGCACTCTAAAATCCGTTTCTGATCCTGAAGATCTTGATAGACCCGATGCAGACGTAACCCTGCCCGCACTCTGGCTTTCAGTTCACTACTTTCAACCGGTTTAGATAGGAAATCATCAGCCCCACTATCTAAGCCCTGTACTCGGTCTTCTACGCCATCCCGAGCGGTTAGTAAAATAAAGAAAATCGTGGCTAGCTCTGGTTCACCCTTGATATAGCGACAGACTTCAATGCCATCCATCCGGGGCATCATCCAGTCACAAATAATTAAGGCAGGCTGTAATTGTTGAGCCTGTTTGACTCCTTCGATCCCATCATTTGCGGTAGCAACTTCGTATCCCTGTTCCTCCAACATTTTCTTTAACACTAAGCGAGCCGTTAGGTCATCATCAATTACCAGAATTTTGGAAGGAGCGTTCGACATAGAAGCAGGAATACAGTAAAAAGTGTCCTAGAGTTAGGAACTAGCTAAAAAAAGTGCGACAATTCAGTTTATAGAACTTTTGTAGATCCGATGAATATCGGCTTTAATTACAAAAGTTCAATTCGCTTAAACGACTTTTTCAAGAGTTCTTAGAAATGGTATCAATTTGAGTAAACGACTATACACTATTTTCAGGGTTTAAGCGCGGGGATCTTTAGCCATTGCAACCACTCTATAAATCTTCCCTTCAAGTAAATACCGACTTGAATACCCTTGCTCAAGTTTTGGAGTGGTTCGATCAGTTGAACGGACCACCTGTTCCCTATCATGCCTGGTTGGAGTGCCAACTGGCTTTGGCAGAGGGATTTACAAATGCAGTGCGTCATGCTCATAAAGGATTGCCGATAAATGTCCCCATCGATATGGAAGTTAGGGTCTACCCTGATCAACTAGAGATTCGGATTTGGGATTATGGGCAACCTTTTGATCTGCATCAGCGATTAGAGGCAATGCCTCAAGAATTAGACTCTGAAGCAGAAGGTGGACGGGGCTTGCGGCTAATGCAGCGAATTGCAGATGCCCTCAGCTATACCCGCTTTTCGGATGAGCGTAACTGCTTGCTGCTTGTAAAAAAATACCTACCGCTCCCCTAAGAATACCCTATCCAGACAACGGCATTAATCCGAGATCATGCCAGTTATCAAGAATCAGGGCTGATTGGCCAGGAATGCCCGCACTTGTTGCAACGATCGCTGGAGATCACTCAGTCGGTCACTACCACCTTCAATCTGCTGGTGACGAGCTTGTTGTTCTAAGTCAGAAGCCGTGGCTTGCATCAAATACAGACCGACATTCGCACTCGCCCCTTTAATATGATGAGCCGCCTGTTCCAGTGCCAGAAAGTTTTGACTGCTGATGGCTTGTTGAATCGCGGTTAAATGGAGATCGGTGTCCTGCACAAAGGTTTGGAGGATTTCTAACTCAAATTCTGCGCTGTCATCACAGATTTGGTGCAAATGTTCCCAGTCGATCGGTAACTCTACCACTCCTTGAGTATTTAGAGCATCCAGAGAGCTGGCGGCTGAACTAGTTTTGCCAGGGCTGACCGATTCGTGATGCATAGGCCTCGATCGCAAGATGTCACTCCAATAAGTCAGTTTACTCGCTAGTTTGTCTTTGAGAATTGGTTTACTGAGGTAGTCATCCATCCCTGCATCCAGACAGCGCCGTCGATCTTCCTTCATAGCGTTGGCTGTTAAGGCAATAATAATCGTATGGCGGGCATCACCCTCTAGCCGCCGAATTTCTTGAGTCGTGTCGTAACCATCTAATACTGGCATCTGGCAGTCCATTAACACCAAGTCATAGGTAATCTGGGCCATCATTTGTAGGGCTTCCTGCCCATTAGCAGCTACATCTGCCAGATAGCCTAAATTTTTCAGTTGGTTTAAGGTGACTTTTTGGTTAACGATGTTATCCTCAACCAACAAAATCTTGAGTTTTGAAATTGATTTGCCTTCTAGGGCGATCGCCGGTGTGGCAGGAAGAACATTAGAGCTTGATTCTGATGCAACTGGCGATCGGGGTTTGTCGAGGGATTGAGCCACGGTATTCACGATGCAATCCAGCAAGCGTGATTGTTTCACGGGTTTAACGAGATACGCCGAGAACCCCATCTGTAACATACGTCTCGCCCCACCCCAATGATTGAGCGATGTCATCATGATCAGTTTGGTGTCTGCCAATCGGGGATCGGATTTGATTTGTTGTCCCAACATTTCGCCATCCATAAGTGGCATTTGCATGTCCAGGATCACCAGATCATAGGGACGACCCACCCTGGCCTGCTGGCGTAATCGGTCCAAAGCTGCGATCGCGCCATCGGCCTCGTCCACTTGCATACCCCATGAAGACACCTGATAGCGCAAGACTTTGCGATTGGTGGCATTGTCATCAACAACTAACAGTCGGAGTTGGCTTAAATCCAGGGAGGGCGGAAATAAATTACCCGCTTGGGCGATCGTCGGGGCTTGCTTGTTCAATGTCACCGTAAACCAGAACCGTGATCCCTGACCTTCTACACTATCGACCCCAATCTCACCGCCCATCAATTCCACAAGTTGTCGAGAAATTGCCAAACCTAAACCAGTGCCACCATAGCGACGGGTAGTTGAGGCATCGACCTGACAGAAGGGGCGGAACAGCTTTTGCTGGGCTTCTGGGGGAATGCCGATTCCGGTGTCAATCACAGAAAAGGTAATTGTCGCCGTGGTGGCTGTTTCTGACTTCAGGGCCGCCTGGATAACGACTTCACCTTTTTCAGTAAACTTAATCGCATTACTGACTAAGTTTGTGAGAATTTGACGTAATCGGCTGACATCTCCTTTGAGATGAGTCGGTAAGTTGCGATAAATCAGGGTGGCTAACTCTAGCCCCTTCGCATGAGCCGCCGCCGCGAGGAGATCAGCGACTTCTTCGATGCAGGTACTTAAGTCAAAGTCGAGAATTTCTAATTCCATCTCGCCTGCTTCCAATTTGGAGAAGTCGAGAATTTCATTGATTAAGGTAAGTAGGGTTTCCCCACTGCCACGAATGGTTTCCACAAAATCTCGTTGCTCGGCATCTAAATTTGTGTCCATCAACAATCCAGTCATGCCCAGAACAGCATTCATAGGAGTGCGGATTTCATGGCTCATGGTAGCCAGGAAAGTACTCTTCATCTGAGAGGCACGTTCAGCTTCACGGCGAGCTTGTTCTAATGCCAGATTTTGTTGAGCGAGTTGTTCCCGTTGTTGCGTCTCTTGTTCTAATAAGTAGGCTTGCGCGATCGCAATCCCAACTTGGTCAGCCAGTTGACTTAAGAAATCAGTTTCAAACGATCGCCATTGCCGGGAACTCGCGCATTGATGAGCAATCAGTAATCCCCACAGTTGTGGTTTATGGGTGGCTCCGCGTCCTTGAATGATGGGCACGACCAAACTGGCCTTAACCTGAAATTGCTCCAGCATCTTTCGATAACAGGGGCTTAAGTCAGCTTGGGCAATATCAACCATCGCGCTGGTGCCCCAACGGTAATATTTTTGCCAGAGTCCGTCCTGAAAGCAGGTATCGTGGATTTGCACACCCAATGCAGATACGCAGTGGCGATCGACCGATTCCACAACGATCGTGCCCGACCAATCGGGTTCAAATCGATAGATTAAAACGCGATCGGTCTGAAGGAATTGCCGGACTTCGGCCACGGTGGTATTGAGGATTTCGTCCAAATTTAAGGACTGGCGAATCCGTAGGGTAATAGCAGCTAGTAGATAGGCTTGATGGTTCTGACTTTGCAGTTCTTCTTCGGCCTGTCTTCGATCGGTGATGTCACGGTAGTACCACAGTCTGCCATAGGGTTCACCCGTAGGCGAAAGGATGGGGCTGGAATAGCGATCGAGCACTCGGCCATCTTTTAGGAGAATCTCGTCGTAGATTACCCCTTGAGGATTGTCTTGAATGTAGCAACTGGTTTCAGAACAAATTTCTGGACGTTGCAGTCGCGATCTCATCCAGATAAACAGTTTTTCCAGGCTACCCCATTCCATCAACTCATCAGGAAGCTCCCAAAGCTGACAGAAGCGCTGGTTATAGCTGACAATATTTTTTTGTTCGTCCAGCACAAGAATGCCGTCTATCACCGCTTCTTGTTGCGCCTTCAGCAGCGAATTACTGCGGTGCAACGCTTCTTCTGCCCGCTTGCGCTCCATGAACTGACCAATCTGACGACCGATCGCTGCCATCATTTGCATCAGTCCACTGTCCGGCTGCCGAACTTCTTGACTAAATAGAGTAATCACCCCAAGCGAGCAGTTACCACTAAGGATGGGAAAGCCAAAGGCACTGTGCAGGCCACCTCGGACAGCGACATCCCGGTTCAGGAAATTCTCTTCATAAGCAATGTCATTGATCCACAATGGTTCTCCAGAACTCCAGACCCGTCCGGCTCCACCTTCGCCAGACGCAAACGTACACTGTTGAGTGATAGATTCAAACTCATCCAGACTTAAGGAATCGCTGTGCCAACTGGCCACCCAACGAAGTAAGTAAACCGATTGATCAATCGCCCACAGTTGGCCCAACTCCCAACCTAAGGTTTCGCAAATCGCCTGAAGCAAGCGAGGAGTGGCCTCTTGCAGACTGGTCGATTCAGATAACAGTTGCGCTGCCGCGTATTGCAACCGCAAACGTTGCTGGGTATGCTTACGATCGCTGACATCCCGGATAATCATCAGCACTTCATCTTCACCAGTCGCGACGATCCGGGCCTCCTCGTCGTGTAACACGTTGTTGATCAGCAGTTGGTATTCACACAATTGGGTTTCCCCGGTCGCCAAGGCACGTTCTCGACACCGTCGCCGCTCCTCTGCGATCGCGGGAGGTAACAATTCATCTTCCCGTCTACCAATTACCTCCTGCCAGGGCACCAGCATATCAAAGTGCTTGGCCGGCTTGACATCCAGATACATCCCATCGCGATCCACCCGTAACATTAGATCAGGGATGGCATTGACCAGCATCTGATTGCGTTCTTCACTTTTGCGTAAGGCGGCTTCTATGCGCTTGCGCTCAGTAATATCTTGAATTTGGGCAATAAAACAGGGTGCCTTCCCATGAGTGTGGCGCAACAACGAAACGCTTAATAATACCCAAACAATATGGCCTTGTTTGTGAAAATAGCGTTTTTCTAGTTGATACGACTCAAGCTCACCCTGTAATAATTGCTCTGCATACCTTAGATCGGGTTCTAGATCATCCGGGTGAGTCAGCGCTTGAAAATTGGTGGCTAACAATTCTGCCTCGGAATAACCCACGATCGCACAAAGCGAACGATTAACCCGCAACCACTGCCCATCCATTGCGACTAATGCCATCCCGATCGGGGCATAGTGAAAGGCATTGCTAAATAGCTCATGGCTCAGAAAAGGCTCCAGTTCCTGTAGCTGATATAAAGCCGTCTGGGCTACTTGGTTAT
>DATNPU010000121.1:0-19138 GCA_036703105.1 Microcoleaceae cyanobacterium | reverse complement strand
GCCCAGGAATTTATGACTCCTCTCACCGTATCTACTCTCTGCCGCCATCCGGCCTATACCGATCGCGACTTTTGGCAACCCACCCATGCTCGACCGTTACATATTGAATTGGGGGAATGGGCAGAAGTGATGCTGCTTGCCCCCCTGACCGCCAATACTCTAGCCAAACTGACCTATGGCATGGCGGATAATTTATTGACCAATACAGTCCTGGCATCCACCTGTCCGATTCTGTTAGCACCAGCCATGAATACCGATATGTGGGAGCAGGCCACCGTCCAACGAAATTGGCAACAGGTACAAGCGGATCCGCGTTATCACCCGATCGCGCCTGGATCAGGAATTTTGGCGTGTGATCGAGTTGGCACCGGCCGGATGGCGGAACCGGAGGACATCCTGCCTTACATTCATTCGTTATTACAAACTCAAGGTCGGCGTGATCTCGTGGGCAAGCGAATTTTGATCAGCGCCAGTAGTACCCGCGAACACCTGGATCCAGTCCGATTCATTGGTAATCCGTCTACGGGCAAAATGGGGGTGGCATTAGCTCAGGCTGCCGTTCATCGGGGAGCAGAGGTGACATTAGTGCATGGCGCGATCGACCAACGAGATCTGACTTCGTTAGCAGGAGTGCGGCGAATTCCGGTGATCAGTGCAGAGGAGATGCGGCAAGCGTTACGGGCCCAGTTTTCTGAGGCTGATGTGACGGTGATGGCGGCGGCGGTTGCGGATGTTAAACCAGCTCATTACAGTGCCGAAAAATTACCGAAAGCCGAACTACCCGAGCAACTGCCGTTAGAGCCGGTGCCGGATATCGTGGCAGAACTGGTGACATTAAAACAGCCACATCAACGGGTCATCGGCTTTGCGGCGCAGACAGGTGATATTGTGGCTCCTGCGATCGCAAAACTTCAGCGCAAACAATTGGATGCGATCGCAGCGAATCCGATCGATCAACCTAATAGTGGGTTTGGCAGTGATTTGAACCAAGCCGTATTTATCGACTATCACGGCAATCGGCTGATGATTAACCAACCGTGCAGTAAGCTACAAATGGCCCATGAATTATTCGATTTTGTCCAGAAAATCTAATCGGGAGGCATACTCAGATGGGACCGGGATATATGCCCACCTTTCTGTATTACTTCGTTGTCACTACGTTTATTGTGGTGTTTGTGGTACTGCAAGGTGGTGAAGAATTGCAGATTGCCAATCCATTTCAAATTGGGATGTTTTTTGGCTTAGCAGCCGGATTTTTGGGTGCCCAATTTAATAGCAGTCAAACGGTATCTTTGCCCGTAAAAAATAAAGGTGCCTTCCAAAAGCAACTCCTAAAACTTTTGAATGACTGGGGTTACCAAGAAACCTCAGAACTAAATGGGTTCACGGTTTACGAGCGATCGGGCATCAGCAAATTCTTTTCTGGCAAGATCTTTGTGCAACTGGATAAAAATACAGCTACGATCGCGGGTCGTGCCAGCAAAATTCGCCCATTACAACAGCAACTTGCGCCCACCCCAAAATCCAGCGCTTGACCCTAGACTGTGCGGCTCAGTTGGTTCCAGGCCGCAATCATTTGTTGGAGAGAGGGTGGCAATTGGGTTTGGATGCTGTCGGCATACCGCACAGTACCAAAGCGACCGGAAAGCGTGACAGTGATATAGTCAGCGGAACCAGGAGTAGCGGCGAAATTCTGCTGATCGTATCGTTTCATCCGATATTGCTCGATCATTTGCTGAAATTGGCGTACCTGCTGCCGTGATAGCTGCCGGACTTGGGCGTTACTGCTGCTACCCGTAGGGCTAAGGGTTTCCTGAATCAGTCGTCCATCACTCATTAATGTGGTCTGTACGGTGCGACCGATAAAGCCACCACTGGCGATCGCTCGCAACACCACACCCTTTTGTAAGCTGGGCGGCAGCTGATCATTCGGAATGCGATCAGCTTGAATCTGACCTGATTCGGGCAAATCGGTTTGGGGTCGGGTGGCGGTTTCTAAGCGGAAGTTGCGTCCCTGGTCATCGGTGCGATACACCCAACGCTGGCTGCCATCCGTGAGGACGACTCGCCAACCATTCACCATCGCCATACTGCACATTTCATCCGGTTTGGCCAGTTCCAGACAACCATTTGCCCAGGTCTTTTGAGTCGCTTCACTCACGCGAATTTTACCCACCGGAATTTTAGTCCGTTTGCTGACATCCTGCCGCAGCACATTAGCGATCGCGGGAGAGAGCTGCGGTTTGTTGTTTTGGCTAATCCAACTTTCTGGGGCATCGATCGTTGGCACAACCACATCAGTGGCGGCAAAGGCACTGCGTCCTGGCAGGAAACCGATCGACAGTAAACTGGTGAGCAATAAAGTGGTAGCTAGATGACCCACAGCAAGATTGGGAGAGCGGTGAGCTTGGTGATCTGAAAATGCGTTTCTCATAAAACCCTTGGGCAAACAGAATTTTCGCCAGTCGAGTTTGGTTAGCAGCAAGGAACTGAGCCGATGCAGCCATGCTACTAATGTGTGACTGAACTGCATTCCTAGACCTCCCGATCGCCGCATCGGTTCCACCTTATTTGGCTTTTTTCGTTGGTTGTTCGACAAACGGTAATTGATTCCAAACCTGAGCAAAACTTTTGGGATGCACAAAGTGCCAAATTATGCCCACCACAATCATTAAGATCAGTAGGTTCAACAGGTTACTCAACAAAGGTTTGAGCGGAAATGGTTGCTTCGGGCGACGGGCATCCCATTGTTCGGGATTCACTGATGTCGGACGGTTGGGTAGCGGTTGCACTACAGGAGCAGATTTGGCGATCGCGGGTCTGCCAGAAACTGTAGCTGGCGCAGAGCCAGCGATCGATGGGTTGCTGGCAACCTGAGCCGGCGCTTGTTTCATGCCCTGCATGTGATGGGTCACGACGGGCGGACGGCGCTGGGTGCGGCTCCACTGAATCAGAGCAGTCAGGGGCAAACCACAAATGTTCGGCATATTTAATGCTTGCAACCGTTTCAGCAAGGGCTGATCATTGGCAACCAATATCACTAGAGCATCAGAGCGACGTTCTGCCAGCCCATAGACATACTGAAGTACTGTGGTCGAAAGCCGAGCCTTTTTACTTAGAGTATGACCTTCGGCGGGTTTAAGCGAGGCATGATCCGCGATCGCGGTAGCTTCCTTCCAACCACTATTCGGATAAAACCGGGCAAATTCTCGCGCGGCACTTTCGATTTCCGGTTCTGGGGCTTGTTTCGTGAGAGCGTTCATTTCGTCTAATACTGCTCTCGGCACATAGCATTCTCCCGTGCGAGAGAATTCTTGCCATTCTCGCGTTCTGCCTGCTAGCAAAGCGCTGATGTCTAAGACGATTAACAGGGGAGGTAACAGAGACATAGATGTCGTCAAGCCCCGATACTACAAATGGATGCGACTACAAATCAGTTAAGTAGACTCTACAGCAACCTGAAACTTTGGCGAACCGCCGTGAAGCTGTCACTATTACTGAGATTAAACGGTTTGCCCCCTGACGATGAATACCTATAGTCTGAATTTGGCCAGTTTCAACCGTTGATGGCTACCTAACATTCTGTCTGATATTACGTTTGGCGACCAAAAAAGATTGCTTCTATGGGCAACGGCTATCGGGATAATTAGGCTACGATCGCACTAGCACGGCGGACAACTGTAAAGCTGGGTAACAAACATTTCAAAAAGGTTTAGAAATAGTACACCATTCAATTAACGCTTTACCTTATACATTTACAGCACGTCGTACTCAAAGTCGTTAGAGGCACGTCATGAGCAATGTATCGAAGTACCGGATGGTTTGTACGCTGTCCTTTGGTGACATCTACGGACAAATTATTGTGTGGTTAATTGTAATTTTCGTCAGTCTATCGGCAGCACTGGCCCTGATGGGAGCCAGCCGTCCAGTGTATGCACTAGCAACGGTGGGAATTATCCTCGTTCTGACATTGCCATTCCTGTTGTTTGCCTTTGTGACGACGTTGCTCAATCATATTGAGCTGGCGCCGATCGATACGGTAGCCCAGCCTAAACCAGTGTCCTCCGCTACCAGCAGTCAGCGACCCGCACAAGCCGCTAGCTAGGAATGGGATGATCTGCCCTCATATCTAACAGTGTTGGATTATCTTCAAGGGCGATCGCCCAACCGCTATTGTGTCAGTTCTGACGGCTATTTCTCCCAAGTTCCCTGTCACACGGTAGGGAACTTTTAGTTTGAGCAAAATTGTTTTCTCCTCTGGCAAATCTCATGATTGAACATGACGTCATTATTGTTGGTGGTGGCTTAGCTGGTTCTCGGGCCGCCCTGGAAATTGCCCGAACGGATCCCACGTTGAGTGTTGGCTTAGTGGCAAAAACCCATCCGATTCGATCGCACTCCGTCGCAGCTCAAGGAGGAATTGCCGCTGTATTACAGAACGTAGACCCTAACGATAGTTGGGAAGCCCATGCGTTTGATACGGTCAAAGGTTCGGATTATCTCGCGGATCAGGATGCGGTAGAAATCCTAACCAAAGCGGCGACCGGAGTGGTGATTGATCTGGAACACATGGGCGTTCTATTTTCCCGGCTACCTGACGGTCGCATTGCCCAACGCGCCTTTGGTGGTCATTCCCACGATCGCACCTGTTATGCCGCCGATAAAACCGGACATGCGATTCTGCACGAACTGATCTGTAACCTAATGGCGCAAGGCGTCAAAATCTATGACGAATGGTATGTCCTACGCCTAATTCTGGAAGATGGCCAGGCCAAGGGTGTGGTGATGTATCACATTCTGGATGGTGAGTTAGTCGTTGTCCGAGCCAAGGCCGTGATGTTCGCGACTGGTGGCTACGGTCGGGTCTATAACACCACCTCCAATGACTATGCCTGCACCGGGGATGGGTTGGCGATGACAGCCATGGCAGGATTACCCCTGGAAGATATGGAATTTGTCCAATTCCATCCCACAGGCTTATATCCGGTCGGTGTGCTAATTTCTGAAGCCGTCCGGGGTGAAGGAGCATATCTCATTAATAGTGACGGGAAGCGGTTCATGGCCGACTATGCCCCCAGCCGGATGGAACTGGCTCCTCGGGATATTACCTCCAGAGCCATTACCCGCGAAATTCGGGCGGGGCGAGGCATTCATCCCGATGGCAGTGCCGGGGGGCCATTTGTTTACCTAGATCTGCGGCACATGGGGCACGACAAAATCATGAGTCGGGTGCCGTTTTGTTGGGAGGAAGCCCATCGTCTGGTCGGAATCGATGCCGTCCATGAGCCGATGCCCGTTCGACCCACCGTCCACTATTCGATGGGCGGCATTCCTGTAAATACCAATGGTCAAGTTCGCCGGAGTCCGAATGAATTAGTCGAAGGCTTTTTCGCGGCAGGGGAATCGGCCTGCGTCTCGGTACATGGGGCAAACCGATTAGGTAGCAATTCGCTGCTGGAATGTGTGGTCTATGGGCAACGGACTGGAGCCGCGATCGCAGAGTATGTGCAAAAACGTAAGTTACCCGATGTCGATGGGGCGCGCTACCTGCGGGAAGCTACTGACCAGATTGAAGTTCTGCTGAATCAAACGGGAGAATACCGGATTGGGCAGATTCGGCAAGCCTATCAAGACTGTATGACCAACTATTGTGGGGTGTTCCGTTCCGACGAGATTATGCGGGAGGGCATTGCCAACTTAAAGGAAATCCAAAAACAGTACAGCCATGTCCGGCTGGATGACAAAGGCAAGTGCTGGAATACCGAAATTATTGAAGCGCTGGAACTCCGCAGCTTGATGATTGTCGGCGAAATGATTCTGACCTCAGCATTAAACCGCCGGGAAAGTCGGGGTTCCCATGCCCGAGAGGATTATATCGATCGCGATGATGCGAATTTCCTCAAGCACACCCTTGCCTATTATTCGCCTGCCGGAATTGATCTGGACTATTTGCCCGTCACGATTACCCAATTCCAACCCCAAGAGCGGAAATACTAGGGCAGACGACACCTGTGGCGAGCGTAGGGATTCAAGAATAACTATGGTCAACCAGGAGAGAATCACAATTCTTCGACAAAATGTTGCCAAACTGTCAGCACGATCAAATTAGATTCGGCAAACTTAGAAGTTAACTAACCTTGACAATCCTCTTAAACCGATATGGAGAGGGAATTGTGAAGGTTTGATTAAACTACGGTTATCCTACCGGGATATGCTAGTTTTGAAATAACTATTCTCTGATTCTCGTTGCCTACTGGTTATGAGTATTCCCCCGCGTCACTCCCCATCTCGATCGCCGGTTAACATTCTTCATCCTGTGCAGCCTTTACATGTCGCGCGATCGCCGCAGTCCTCAGAGCCCTCGTTTTACTATTTCGCCTATGGCTCTTGCATGTGCCCGGTTGATCTCAAGCGCACCCTGGGCGAAAGTATGTATCCCTTTGTGATTGGGGCGGCCACGTTACAGGGCTATCGGTTAGGGTTTTATCGGCGATCGCTGCTCCGCAATTGTGGAGTGTTAGACGTTGTCCCTGATCCCAATTCACGAGTAGAAGGGGTGCTGTATCAACTGCCCTGGCGATTGAGCGAGTTATTGGACGAGCGGGAAGAAGTCCCCCGGGGCGGCTATCGTCAAGAAATGATTGAGGTTGATTGCCAAAACCAACGGTATACCAATGTCCGCACCTATGTCGTGGTGAACAAGTTACCAGAAGAACTGGCTCCCAATGATTGGTACTTTAATGTGGTGCTACGAGGAGCCGTAACCTGCGGTTTACCCGAACAGTATTGCTGGCAACTGTTCAGCCACATGCACCGCTTACAGCAGCAACAGGCTCAAATCCAGCGATCGGCATAACCCTTAACTCCCTTAACTGGCTAAATTTAAGGCTAATTGCAATTGAGAAGTCGCTCTGGTTTCGGGAATTGGAGCCGGATCGTGGGTGACAGCCGAACAGTACCGGGCATAGCTACACCGATCGCATTGTTTGCCAGGGCATGGATCCCATCGGCGATCCTGCCGTAGTTGTACAGCTAAATTACTAATCACTTCCTCGACCTGTTCTTGATGATCTTCAGTCGCGGCAAAGCGAATTTTTTCGCCCGATCGTAAGAACAATAAACTTAAATATTGCAAACTTCGTTGATAGGTTTGTTTAAGCGCTAAATAATATAGCCCAATTTGCAGATTGATTTCGCTAGAGTCGGGTAATTTAACTTCTCGGCTGGATTTGTAATCGATTAATTCCAAGCCATCCGGCAAAAAATCAATGCGATCGTAGCGGCCAACCAACGAAAACTCTAAATTTTCAGCTTGTAAATATCCTTGAATTTTGCCTTCTACTGCCAGTGGTTGAGTCAACGCCACCGCATTAGCAATAAAGTTGTGATAATAGTTTTCTAAAATGGCCATTCCTTCCATTACCTGGCTAGCACTTAAGCCGGAAGAATGTTGGTTCCAACAATGATGAACCCATTGCAAATCAGGTAAAGCCTGTTGATAGTGCCAATCTCGATGAAATTGGGCTAATGCCTGGTGTAAAGCGGTTCCTAGGGCAGCCGCACCAAAGAAATTACCGGGGGTCAGGCGATGTTCATAACGCAAGTAATAGGCGTAGGGACAGCGCTTATAGGTCTGTAGTTTTGTTGCTGAAATCTGATAAGCCATGTTACTTCAACCAACTACATGATTTGGACAACCGGCAATTAAAAATTAGCCATTAGCCTAATCTTTTCCGCCTCCTAACCTGTGCCAACTTTAAAGAATGTAATTTCCCTAAAGTTGGGGACTAGGAGGGCGAAATCTATTTAATGCAATGGCTTAGTTTTGCCCGATCGGCCGTCTGAATAGAGCATCTAAATAAATGCGCGAGGCTTGACGATGGAACAGTTTTTCTGGAGCCGCTTCCATGTGGTTTTGCAATAGAAATAGCGATAAAGCCGCAGCAAATACGCGGTCTTGATCCCAATCAGGACGTAATTCTAAATAGTTCTTGATCGATTCATGCAGCACTTCAGGAATTTCGACTAACAGGCTAACGGTAGAGTTCATACAGTGCTTTGCTCCAAGGGTGGTGAATGGTTCTACTGAACAAAGTTGTTACAAGCAATGAGAGATCTGCCAGCTAACTATTAAGGATTCCGGCCCATGTTCTGGAGTTTATACCGCCGTTTCTTAATCGTTAACTCGACATTAAACAAGACAAAATTGCGCTAGCAGACTTGGTGAGTTTCCTTACTCAATGCTCTGGCTGAACAAACAAGCTGATTGAGGAAATGAACGTGAGGCGGAAGGACTAAAATGCCTCTCAAAGTTCCCCTAGCTCAGCAAGACTTGCCTCAGATCACAGAACACCGTCCACTCAGGTCAGCACGCTCTTTACTTGGGTCGCTTCATTGTGCGGCGCGATATGCTCAGTTGTCAATGTTGAGAAATATTGCGATCGACTTTAGATCAAAAAAAGGTTTACGAAGGAATCGGGGTTTAGAGCACTTTTCTGTTACATAACTTTACACAAGTCCAGTTTTTCCGGCCGCCGCTGTAGACAAGGTTTAATAATGCCGATCGAGGCGGCAAAGCCCGATGCCACCGTATCGCCTGTGGAAAACTTTCCCTAACCTGTGGAAAACCTGTGGAGAGGCTGTGGAAAACTTGGGGCGAGGCTGTGGAAATATTGTGGAATGATTGGGGAAAAGTTGCCTGAATAATAAAAAATGTAAACTTTCGGCTTTGTGACCAAAATTGTCTAAGCCAGTTCTTCCGTAGAAATCCGACGAATAATCTCGGTCACGGCGGTAGCCATCGTCGTATCCCGTTCAGCATCTGTCCCATTGGGGGCCCAAAGTGCCATTGCTAGAGTGCGCCATTTTGCCGTTGGTTGGCGGCGATCGATAAATTGTGCCAAGGCGACATAGGTCAGCGCACTGTTGCCCAATCCCAGCTTAGAAATCACGACCGGTTCAGTCATGACATTCACCAATCCCAGCGTCTCTAGCGCCACATCCACGTAACGAGCCGTGTCCCATCCTAAGGCTCGCACCAGGCTTTCCAGGCTACGCCACTGCGCAGCAGGTAAACGCCGATCGGTTGATAGATGGTGATGCCAGCCCAACATAGAAATTAGCCGTACCAGGTCATAGGCAGAAACATAGTTATTGCCAGTGCCAACCTCCGGAGCGGCGGTTAACAGCGGTGCAGTGGTGCCAGCAGTAGTATCGAATAATTCTGGGTTGGCAATAAAGGGAGTTTCGCCATAGTAGCCCTTGAATTCGATCGCGTTGTTATTGGTAATAGCCTTGATCCAATCTTCAAGATCCTGCCGTTGGGTAAAGCGTTTAAACATGGCAGACAACGAGTTAGAAGAGGCAATTCGAGCGTCATAACTAACGACATCTGTTGCCAGTTCATAAAACCGATAGCGCTTGCCCTGGCTGTCTGTGCCAATCATGCAGTTATCGATATCGCATTGAGGGGATAGCGCATGCACTTGACAAATAACATTGAGGAGGGGAATAAACTTGGTCGCACTAAGAAACTGAAGCGGTTTAGTGGCATTTCGACCGAGCCAATGAGTTTTAATCCCAGATTCTCCCGGCACAAAACTGCCAATACAAACACAACCCGATTCAATATTACGATCGAGAAAATCCAATCCTTGTGGCTCAATTTGAGGTTTCGTCCCTTTACTGGGATAGGACTCAAACGTAACTGGTTTCTTAGTCGCGATCGGTTGAAAGGACTTGCCATAAGATACAACGCTTTGTCCATCGGGTCGTTGGCTGAGGCGGGCCGGATATTGGTTAATTTGGGTTGCAATCGGTGAGTTCTTAATTGTGCGGTCTAAAAAAGCCACATGATCATCAACTACCGGAGTATCTTTCTGAATCGCGGTAAGTTTATTTAACACATACTGAGGGTCTCTAGCCGCCTCGAATATCTCGGGGAGTTGGAGAGTATCGAGTAACTTTTGGGCTAGGGTTGCACCAATCGCCTGGCGATCGACATTATCCAGGGATAACGCCCGACAGAATTCTGTTAACCCAGTTTCAAAATATGGTCCATATAAGCCATCAATCCACTGGCCTCCTGGATACAAACCCAGATTGGCCAGCTTGCGTTGAATTTCGCTAACTAATTGCTTATCTATTTGCAGTTGGGAAAAGGCGATCGTCAGGTTATCTTGAACAATCTGTTGCAGAGTGGTCATACCTTGAACCAGGGATAGTAGATGCACTAAAACCCAGTTATTAGGCTTTAGCGAATGGTCTTCTCCCTTTTACTCTATTTCTGCGATTTAAGCAGATAGGTCAATACTTCACCGCGACCTTTGACTGGAATTAACCCACGTTTTTCTAACAAAAATTTATGTTTGAGCCGATCGTAGGTTACCTCTGAAACCTGAATTTCTCCTACCATCCCATGCGATTCCATCCGACTGGCTAAGTTAACCGCATCACCCCACAGGTCATAGCTAAATTTTTTCAGGCCAATCACGCCAGCCACGACTGTTCCTGTATGGATACCAATGCGGAGTTGAAAGCTTGTCCCCAGGCGCGTCTGAAATCTAGTAATTTCTCGCTGCATATCTAATGCCATTTGAGCGATCGCTGCCGCATGATCGGGGCGGGGAGTGGGCAGCCCACCCACCACCATATAGGCATCACCAATCGTTTTGATCTTTTCGAGATCATGTTGCTCTGCTAGTTGATCGAAGGCAGAAAAGATTTCGTTGAGGCAACTGACTAATTCGACTGGCGAAATTTTGGTAGATAACTCTGTAAAGCTGACAATATCAGCGAATAAAATGGTGACTTCTTCAAACCGATCGGCGATCGCGCTTTGATCCTGCTTCAGTTTTTCAGCAATCTCAGCCGGCAAAATATTCAACAGCAAGCGATCAGCTTTTTCCTGTTCTGCGCGTAACTTGGCTTCTGCCTGACGGCGATCGTAAATTTCCTGCCGCACTCGCCGAAACATATCGTGAAACGCTACCGTAACTTCCCCCAGTTCATCTTGGCGTTGGACGGTCATCGCCGTAAATTTAGGATCAGACAAATCTTTGGTAATCGCTTCACCAGCGGCCAGCAAATCATCTCGCAATTGCAGAATCGGATTAATCACTGTAAATCCGAGGGTCAGCATGGTCGCTAAGGTGACAAATACCGCAATAATCAACACCAAGACAGCAATCCGTTGCAGAAACGCATTCAGTTCTTGCTGGACAGATGTCGCATCATGCCGCACCACTAAAATATATTGGTTGTTCAGAATTACAGGCGACCAAACCACATCATAGCGATCGCCCTGATACCGGCGGGCCTGCACCATCCCCTGATCAGTCCAACTGTTATAGGTCAGTTGAGGGGGTTCACCAAAGGTTTCTAAGAGTTTGCCGTTCGTGGTGTAGAGAGCACCCCCCAGAATCACTGAACCGGGCTTTAAAGTTTGACTGACCGTGCGCAATAGTCCGGCTGGAGTTTTGCCCAATTGAGCCGCCTCCACTAATGTGGGGGAAAACACCTCATAGGAAATCCGCTCTAGTTTGCTCAGTTGCTCTTGTTGCTGACGATAGTAGGACGGAATTAAAATGATCAGCTCGATTCCCACAATGCTGGTGAACACCCATGCCGCAATGTAGCGAGACAGTGTGGATTGAAATAGCTTAAGAGAGGCTTGGAGTCGCTGAACCATCGGCAATTTTTCGATATGTCATCCCTCTTGATTGGTTCGGCTCCACCCTAGCAAATTGGAAATGGCTGACTAGACAACTTCATACTTCCGAATTGCGGCCCAGTCAGCCTAATTGATATTGGAATTAACCGACTTTGACCGATACTTTAGTACCGTCTACTTTGGCTTGATAGGTAGGTAATGGTTGTTTAGCAGGCTCTTTCAAAACCTTACCATCTGGGCTAAACTCTGCCCCGTGACAGGGACAGACAAAGTGCTTTTGGCCCGCATCCCAATTCACAACACAGCCTTTATGGGTACAGGTTGGATTCACGGCGAGAACGGCATTTGGCTTAATCGGATCCCGCACGATGATCGCAGGCTTACCAGAAATTTGGGCTTTTAGCATCCCTTCTTTGTCCAGGGTAGCAACATCGCCGACTGTGGCGAAGCCATCAGCACCCGGAGTTGCGGGAGGTAGATTAGCCGTTGGCGCCGCTTCATCGGTTTGAGAACAGGCAACGATCGCGACTGGTAAATAGCTGGCTAAACCACCAATCCCGACCCATTTCAAAAAATCGCGCCGTTGCATAGAGTTTCCTCTTTAGCCTATAAATTTTCCTTACCCAATTCTGCCAGCCAGGTCA
This sequence comes from Microcoleaceae cyanobacterium, assembly GCA_036703105.1. GTDB lineage: Bacteria > Cyanobacteriota > Cyanobacteriia > Leptolyngbyales > Leptolyngbyaceae > Pantanalinema. The sequence continues at coordinate 6,823 of DATNPU010000121.1, read as the reverse complement.
GGATAATGTCATTCACAGCCGTCGGATTTTCGTCGTGTGGGCAATGTCCAGTATTGGGAATGCCGACAAATTTCACAGAATCCGTTTGGGCTAGTTCCTGATAAATTTTTGCTCCGGCGATCGGCGTCCAGGGATCTGCCTCGCCCCAAATCACTAATAGGGGTGCGGTCACTCTCGGTAGTAATTCTGCTGGAGTTGGGCCAGGAGGAGCCGTCAAAACAGAGGCAAAGACTTTAGCTGCCCCCGCATCACAGGATGGAGCATACAACAAATCCACCAATTCTTCAGTCACGGCAGTGTGATCACGGTATACCTGAAATAACGTGCGGCGAATCCGGGGCTTTTGGCGGATCTGGTTAAACATAAACACCCCCAACGGCGATCGCACCAAGTTCGTAAACGTACCCATGATCAGGCGTAAGGGTAAATTCAGTTCATCCGGACGGTGATTCAAGCCACCGGCTGAATTGAGCAAAATGCCACCTGCGGCCATTTCTGGGTAGTCTGCCAACACCATTAAACACAACAATCCCCCGATCGAGTTGCCGACAAACACCGTGGGACGTTGAATATGCGCTTGCCAAAAGTCCCGTAATAATTCCTGCCAAAGTTCTACCGTGTAGTCAATGCTGGGCTTGCCTGAACTGCCGAAGCCGAGTAAATCGATCGCATAAACTTGATAGCCCGCCTCTGCTAAGGCTGGAATATTTTTACGCCAGTGCCCGATCGAAGCGCCAAACCCATGTACCAGTAACAGCGGTTGCCCCGTGCCCATCACAGTGTACTGGATGCTGTAATCACGCCAAACCCAGGTAAACTTTTCAAGGACAGTTGTGGTCTTCAGTTGTTGTGCAGTCACGGTTCACAATACTCAATGAAGAATCTTAAATGTCCTCATGATAGCGTTATCTTTCAGTTCTCCCCATGTCTGTAAGCGATCGCCCGGAACCATTTACCCAATCCCCTTGGCAGGATCCGATCGTGATCCAGCACAGCCAACGGTTGTTACGCAGTTTTCAGCATTGGACAGGTCGCCCTTTATTAGTCGTAGATGGTCCACCAATCGCGATCGCTGAAGCGTTATTTACAGCTCCATTTGTCCTGGTTTCTCATGGCACAGAAGCCGATCCAATTCTGAACTACGGGAATCAGCAAGCGCTGCAACTATGGGAAATGGATTGGCAACAGCTAACGCAAACCCCCTCCCGACTGACCGCAGAGTCGATCTCACAGGAGACACGTAATCAACTGCTAGCTCAGGTACAGACTCAGGGGTATGTGAGCGATTACCAGGGCATTCGGATTTCTAGCACTGGACGACGCTTTCGCATTAGTAATGTGATTGTTTGGGATGTATTAAACGAAAACAACGATCGCTGTGGTCAAGCTGCCACCTTCGATCGCTGGGAATTCATTTAGCCAATTCCTCATCTCCCTATCTCCCCTACCCTTCTTACCTCTCCACTTTCCTAAAGCTGCTGCTTCAACTGCTGCACCAACTCAGGACTTAATTTCACCTTGACCTCAAGCCGTTGTAAATCATCACGTACTGTTAAAACTTGAGTATCGGCAGCATACTCGCTCTGGTTAGCCTGAATAGTCACCGTTTGATAAACCAGATCCGGGCGTTCAATGCGGATGACTAATTCCTTCTGCGATCGCGGGAAAATATACAGCTGCTGCCGTACATGATCCAGTTCCAGCCGATCGGGAGTCGTAGTTTTTTCTTGAGCAGAATCAGGTTTTTTCCAGTACAGGGTGATCCCGCGCAATTCTGGATCCGTAACGACAAAGGTTTCATCAAACCGCTGGGGTTCCCAGTTGAGAGTATTGGCGGCGATCGTTCCCGGTAGCACTCGTTGTCGCCAATTAATCCGCTGACCGTTTACCCCTGCCCACCACTGGCGAATCGTCGCTAAATTATCGGTATTATCAGGGGCATTGCTGCCAAATTGCCAAACGGTTGTCACGGCGGCCATAAACCCTCCTCTGGTTGCTTACCCCAACTTTAACACTGCTGGATTTGTACCAAAGGCTGGCGATCGCCCCAAGATACTAGAGAAAGATTGGCCTTACTCAGTTCACACACGCATGGAATTACCGTTGATTTATCATCCCGATTACGTGGCTCCCTTGCCGGAGGGCCATCGGTTTCCCATGCCCAAATTTCGCCAGCTATATGAGTTATTGCTTCGCGATCGGGTAGCTGAATCAACTCAATTCCATCGGCCAGAAGCGCCACCCCAGAACTGGATTGAACTCGTGCACACTCCAGATTATGTGCAAGCCTATTATCAGGGCACATTAGATGCCAAAGCCCAACGCCGGATCGGGTTACCCTGGAGCCCAGCATTAGTCAACCGAACTTGTGTGGCTGTGGGAGGAACCATCCTGGCGGCAAAACTAGCCTTGCAATGCGGCTTAGCTTGTAATACGGCCGGTGGCACTCATCATGCCTTTCCCAGTTATGGTTCCGGCTTTTGTATCTTTAATGATTTAGCGATCGCGGCACGATTACTCTGCCAGCTCGGAGTCGTCCAAAAAGTGCTGATTGTCGATTTAGATGTACATCAAGGCGACGGTACAGCATTAATCTTCCAATCCGACCCCGCAGTGTTTACGTTCTCAATGCATTGTGAAGTCAACTTTCCAGGTACAAAACAACAGAGTGATTTAGATGTGCCGTTGCCCGTAGGAATGGAGGACGACGAGTATCTCCAAACCCTGGCAGATTACTTACCCGATTTATTAACTCAAGTGCAGCCAGATTTAGTGCTATATGATGCCGGAGTTGACCCACACATCGGCGATCGCCTCGGTAAGCTAGCCTTGACTAACACAGGATTATTTCGGCGAGAAATGCAGGTATTAACAACCTGTTTAACGCAGGGTTACCCTGTCGCCTGTGTGATTGGTGGTGGTTATGCCGACGATATAACAGCATTAGTGTATCGGCACTCACTCCTACATCGAGCCGCAACCGAGGTATATTACCACTACAAACTCTAATAAAATAGGGCAGATTATAAGCCTGCCCTAACTAACATTGGTTGCTTTGGAATGAGATGAAGTGAGCAGTTAGATCATGCCACCCGCTGCCTGGAACCGGGCCCGCGCCCGACGGAAGGCTTGGGTTGCCTGGATCTGTTCCTGCCGATCGCCGCTTTGCTGGGCTTTGTTATAGCGAGCTTCAGCTTCCTGATACGCAGTTCGGGCTTCTTCGCGATTGATCTTGTCGCCGCGTTCTGCCGAATTCACCAAAATAGTGACTTCATTGGTTTCCACTTCTGCAAACCCGCCCATTAATGCGATCGGGGTCCAGGTCTTATCGGAACGAACCCGCATCACGCCAATATCCAACGCGGTTAGCAAGGGAGCGTGACCACTCAGGACACCTAATTGTCCAGTGGTACTGGGTAGGATGACTTCTTCAGCCTCAGAGTCCCAGACCGTTTTGTCTGGTGCAATCACACGAACGGTTAGAGCCATAAGTCTTATGTAGAAATATTAGGAATGTTGGATCGGAGGCTAGACAGGAACGCTAGGGATAATCACAATGATGCTCCCTAGCGCTGAATTCCTTAAGGTTGACTAGTTGCCAGCCTTCATCTTCTCGCCCTTAGCGACCGCTTCGTCGATGCTGCCAACCATGTAGAAGGCTTGCTCAGGATACTCATCCAGATCACCAGACAGAATCATCTTGAAGCCCTTGATGGTGTCTGCCAGGGTGACATACTTGCCAGGAGAGCCAGTAAACACTTCTGCCACGAAGAACGGCTGAGACAAGAAGCGCTCAATCTTCCGGGCGCGAGCCACAATCAGACGATCGTCTTCCGACAGTTCATCTAGACCCAGAATCGCAATGATGTCTTGCAGTTCTTTGTAGCGTTGCAGAGTAGATTGAACGTCCCGTGCAATTTGATAGTGTTCCTCACCGACAACACTAGGCTGCAACATGGTGGAGGTAGAACCGAGGGGATCCACAGCGGGATAAATCCCTTTGGAAGCCAAACCACGGGACAACACGGTGGTTCCATCCAGGTGAGCAAAGGTGGTCGCAGGAGCGGGGTCGGTTAAGTCGTCCGCTGGCACGTAGACCGCTTGGATCGAAGTGATCGAACCTTCGGTGGTGGACGTAATCCGCTCTTGCAGGTCACCCACGTCAGTACCGAGGGTGGGCTGGTATCCTACCGCAGAAGGCATCCGTCCCAATAGTGCGGATACTTCAGAACCTGCTTGCACGAATCGGAAGATGTTGTCGATGAACAGCAGCACGTCTTGCTTGTTCACATCCCGGAAGTATTCAGCCATGGTCAGAGCCGACAGACCCACCCGCATTCTGGCCCCAGGGGGTTCGTTCATCTGACCGTACACCAGCGCAATCTTGGAATCACCCAGATTATCTTTATTAATAACGCCGGATTCCATCATTTCGTTATAGAGGTCATTGCCCTCACGGGTGCGTTCACCCACACCACCGAATACCGACACACCACCGTGCTTGGTCGCGATGTTGTTGATCAATTCCATCATGATCACGGTTTTGCCGACCCCAGCTCCACCAAATAGACCAATCTTGCCACCCCGACGATAGGGGGTTAGCAGGTCAATCACCTTAATGCCGGTTTCAAACACGGACGGGGTGGTTTCTAGGTCAGTTAGTTTGGGCGCGGAGCGGTGGATGGGAGAAAATTCAGTCGCGCTAATCGGACCCTTTTCATCTACGGGTTCGCCCAACACATTAAAAATCCGTCCCAAGGTGGCAGCACCGACTGGCACACTGATCGGAGCACCCGTATCCTTTACTTCCATGCCGCGAACGAGACCATCGGTGGTACTCATCGAAACGGCCCGCACCTGCTCATCGCCAAGAAGCTGTTGAACTTCGCAGGTGACGTCCACTTCTTGTCCAGCGGTGTTGACGCCCTTGATGGTCAAGGCATTGTAGATATCTGGCAACTTCCCGCCTGGGAACTTGATGTCCACAACGGGACCGATAATTTGCGTGATGTAACCAATATTTTCTGTGGTGGTAACCATGCTCGCGCCCTACTCTGTGACTTCAGCTATCCTAAATATTTCGGACTTAGTTGCAGACTGGAAACGTATCGTAACGTTCAAATCGCCATTCATCAGCTTATCACTAGACCCTTTGCAAAAGTTATTTTTTCCTGAAGCAAGGCGAGAAAGTTTCTACGATCGCTAATTTTCTCAACGGCGCAACGACTGTGTTATGCTGATATGTGGCTCGGATCTATGCGATTACAACGCCCAAACCTTGTCAGGACCGGAAGGTAGCAGCAATACGGGATGCTTGTGATAGGCGTAGACTCCGGGTCACCTTTGTTTTAACCCCCAGAAGTCGTGGCATCACGCAGGGAAGTGCAGAAATAGCACCCGATTCCCTCCAGTTTTGGCTTAATTTGCTCCGAACTCACTTCAAACTTCGGGAATTAACCGTTTTTCAGTACGGCAATCTCACGTTCTAGCCAGTAGCAGGATCTTGGCTTTCTTCGTATGCTGGAAACATCCAGGGCACTAGAGGATGGACGATTATGGGATTAGGAGATCTGGTACAAAAAGCGGTTTATCTCGGCATTGGTATGGCCTCCTATGCTGGGGAAAAGGCTGGAGAAAAGCTGGGTGAATTACGGGTACAAGTGCAAAAGCTGGCGGATGAAATGGTGTCGCGGGGCGAAATGACGACTGAGGAAGCGCGGCGCTTTGTAGACGACATGGTGAATAAAGCACAGCAGCCTGTCGCTCCGGAGTCCACCGCTACGTCAACCCAACCAGCAGAACCGCGTCAAATCGAGATTTTGGTGGATGATGAAGAGCCGACTTCGGCTGCATCTCCGGCTTCAGCCACTGAACCACCCAGGGATGATCTTGATGAAATGCGGCGACGAGTGGCAGAACTGCAAGAAGAACTGCGACGATTAAAACACGATTAGTTCTTGCTGAGTTTTGAGATTGGTAATGAGCAATAGACTTCTTGCTTGACGATCGTCCGACGATTTTGCATCTGCTGATTCTAGATATTGCTTGCGAGAGGTCTGTGAATTAAAGGGTACTGGGACGCCTACAATTGAGTCCCGATCGATTTCCTTTGGAAGCGGACAGGCAGCATATGGACAGTGGATCAAATCCTTTCCTTGAGGGCATTTACCAGTTTGCCAGTGAGGTAGAGCAGGTTTTTACAGCGTTTATCGACGACTTTACGGAAATCGTGGATGCCTTTGTGGAAACATCAGAAGAATTGGCAGAATTGGTCAAAGATACGATCGTGAATGAAGTCGAACAACAGTTTAATGAGTTCTTTGAGCCGTTGTTTGAAGAGTTTTTGGGCGTCAGCCCGGTGATTGAAGAACAGGAACGGGAAGCAGAAGACAGTTGGGCAATCGACTCCTCGTTTGATCCGTTCCCCGAAACGCCCGCCGTCTGTGCCGGTTGCCGTCACTATCATGGACAGGTCTATAACGGAACGTTGCTGGTTTGTGGGATGCATCCCTATGGCTGGGAAGGGGATAACTGTCCCGATCGGGAGCCGATAACCTTCAACTAATAGCCTGGTCGATCAATGGACTGGCAAATCAATGAACGAGCAACAGACATCAACCGTTCTCTGAAATAGTTGGAATAGTTGGCCCTGGCTCTTTGACATTCTTTTGGCTGACTGGAATTTCAATCCAGAATTCTGCGCCCTGCCCTGGTTCCGATGTGCATTTCAGGACGCCTTGATGCTTCTCAACCACTATCTGATAACTGATGGACAACCCTAAGCCTGTGCCTTTGCCAACGGGTTTAGTGGTGAAAAAAGGAT
>DATNPU010000111.1:0-29490 GCA_036703105.1 Microcoleaceae cyanobacterium | reverse complement strand
CTCGAAATCCTCACCTTTGTGCATCAACATAATGTGATCCACCGAGATATTAAGCCGGAAAACCTGATCCGCCGGAAAACTGACCAAACCTTGTTTCTGATTGATTTTGGGGCGGTGAAGCAATTACGCGTTCAGACAGTTGATGCTCAGGGACACACCAGCTATACCGTGATGATTGGCTCTCAGGGCTACATGCCCAACGAGCAACTCGCGGGCAAACCCCGTCTGAGTAGTGATATTTATGCGGTTGGTATCATTGGCATTCAGGCTTTAACCGGGTTAAGTATCAGCCAACTAAAGGAGGATGCCCAGACGGGAGAACTGTTATGGCGGGATATGGCGCAGGTCAGTTCCCAATTAGCAGAAATCTTGGAGAAAATGGTGCGGTATGACTTCCGCCAACGCTATCAATCAGCAGCAGCGGCGTTGCAAGCCTTGACGGTTCCGACTACTGTGGCCTCTAAAACCACGATCGTCCCTAAAACGACAGTCATTGCCCCAACTAAACCTCAAGCTGCTTATCCGGTCACCTCCCCACCAGTAGGCAAAGTGGCCCCATCGCATCTGGAACTCCCGCCAATCCATCCTTTTGAAACCCCCAGTCCCACATCACGGATGATCCTCCAAGTGGTGATGTTTTGTTTGGGGATTGCGATCGTCTTCACTCTGGCGACTCTGAACCGACCGGCTAGAGTGCGTCAAGCCACTCAACCCACGCCAACCGCATCGACAACGAACAATCCCACCGCCACGATCGAGCCAACAGAATCACCATCACCGCAACCCACGGTGACTGAATTGCCTGTGGCCTCCCCGACCTTCAGTCCTCAAGTCAACGACTCTCCTACTCCATTCCAGTCAGAGTCACCTCAGCCAGTCCCTAATCCTGCTGATACTCCCACTTCGGCTGAGCAGCTAGCCACTCAACTGGAACGGTTTGAGGCGATCGTCAACCGAGCTACCGCCGCCGCCCAATCGCGCGAAGAGTGGGAACTGATCGTTGGGCAGTACGAAATCATGATTAGTAGCTTAAAAACACTGCCTGCCTCTAGCCCAGATTATGCTCTGGCTCAACAAAAAATTCAGGAATATGACCAAAAACTGACAACGGCGAAACAGCAAAGTAGCCGTTGATGCACCAGGATTTATAGAAAACAGCCGAATTTTTGGTAATCCATCTCTAACATCAGGGTAATTTAAGGGTGTGGATGTGGTTTGGCAACGGATAAGGATGTAAATTTACCCATGATTGGGGTCACACTAGGCAAGCGCTATCGCATCATCAAGCACCTGGGCGCCGGAGGGTTTGGTCAAACCTATCTGGCTGAAGATCAATATCTGCCTGGTAAACCCTTATGTGTGGTGAAACAATTTCAGCCCCAATCCGACGATCCAGAAACACTGCAAACAGCCCGACGCTTGTTTGACCAGGAAGCCCAAATTCTCTACAAGTTAGGCAAGCATCCCCATATTCCTAAACTGTTGGCCCACCTAGAAGATGGGGAGGACTTTTATCTGGTTTTGGAATACATGGAAGGCTATCCGCTCAGCCAGGAATTAGTTTCTGAGCATCCTTTAGGCGCGGCTTATGTGATCAGTTATCTGAAACAGGTCTTGCCAGTTGTGGAATTTATCCACCAGCACAACATTATTCACCGGGACATCAAACCATCAAATTTGATTCGCTGCAATAAAGATAACGAAATTGCTGTAATTGATTTTGGGGCCGTTAAACAAATTCAGACCCAGACTGGAGCCTTTCCTGGCCATTCCAGCCTGACGATCGCAATTGGTTCTCAAGGCTACATGCCAAACGAACAACTGGCAGGACAACCTCGGTTTAGCAGCGACCTGTATAGTGTTGGCATGATTGGGATTCAAGCGTTGACTGGCTTACCCCCTAAGCGGCTGCCAAAAGATCCCAAAACCAGCGAACTGCTCTGGCATGATCTGGTTCCAGGCTCACTCAATCCTGAGTTAGCTGAAATTCTGGATAAGATGACCCGCTACCATTTCCGCGATCGCTACCAATCGGCTACCGAAGTCTTAAATATCCTCAATTGTTTAGCCGATCAGGTAACGGGCGCAGAGGCTAGCGCATGTACTACCGTCATCACCCCAGAAGCTCTGGATCTCTATCAAGATTTATTAAAAAAAGCTGAATTGCTCCTGAACCAACAGCAATTTGATGCTGCGATCGACAACTGCAACCAAGCTATTCAACTGAATCCTGATGCCGCTGCCGCCTGGTATTGGAAAGGGCGAGCCTTGTATGGGCAACAACAACTTGAAGAGGCGATCGCGGCCTACACTAGAGCCTTGCAGCTGAATCCGAGTGATGCCGAAACCTGGCATTGGCGAGGCGGAGCATTAGCACGGGTTGGTCGCTTTACTGAAGCAGAATTTTCCTTCGATCGGGCCACCCAACTGAATCCTGATAATGGTGATTCCTGGTACTGGCGAGGTCGGAGTTTACATCAACTCAAGCATTATGCCGAAGCCATTACGGCCTACGATCGGGCAATCCGCCTGCAAACTAAAGTTCCGGACTACTGGTACTGGCGGGGGTTAGCCTTAGCAGAACTGAAACGCTTTCCCGAAGCATTAGCCGCTTACGAGCGCGCCATTGCCATTACGCCCACATTTCAACCTGCCTTGAATGAACGGCAGCGATTACAGACTAAACTGAAATCTCGGAAGTGGTTTGGTCATCATAACTAACGAAATTGCGTGGCAAAAGTTCCAACTATTGACTAAATTCAGCTAATCAGGTGATTTTCGTGGTTTTGCGGATCGGCTAACGGAAACCTGGCGGTTTTTGGTGTGTTTAGATCTACTGTTCTCTGTATATATGGTTTGAGGAAGACTGATGACCCGTAAGATATTATCTTTATTTGCTATAGCAGCAATGCTGAGTGGGATTACCGCTTGCCAATCGCTTTCTGACCAAAAAACTAATTCGCAGGTCGCCGTGGCGGCAAAACCTGAACAACCGATCGTGGCAGCCACTCCAGCCATTCCCAATAATTTAGTGGCACTTTTTTTAGTAAAAAAAGACAACTTAAACAATGAATTGCGGGGCGAAGTGTACCCGATCGCTCTCTATATCAACAATAGTTATGTCGATGTGAGTCGCGATGTCACTCCGCAAATTCGCGATGACTTCCAAGAGGATATTCTGGTACGCAATACTCAACCGCAAAGCTTACTCAACGCCATCAAGACGTTTACCGTGCTGAATCAGACGAGTAAGGTGGGCGAATTTAAGGTTAACAAGCTGAGGGTGAGCCAGTTTGCTTGCTCCGCTTTTTTAACTGGACAGGGCAAATTTGTCGGTGATAAATCGCTTCAGGCTGTGTTTGACAGCATTCCGGCTGATCATGCGGGCGGATTTAAAGGCAGCATGGCGGGCAAGGAGTTTGACGAAACTTGGCGCTGGACGATCGCCACGAGTCAGTTTAATCCCCCACCGGCCCAGAAACCGCCGCTACCCACGGATACCAACAAGTACAAACCAGATTTGCTGAAGTTGGCTAAAACGGTGACTGTCCTGACTCCCTCGCAGAAAGTGCCTGTAAATCAGCCTGTTGCCATTGAGAGAATCAAGATATTTGACCTGAATCATGATGGCCAACCCGAAATCTTTGGCCAAGTTCGGCAGGGACGTGACCCGAAATCCATCCCAACAGACTCTGCTCGTGGTGGCGATCGCAGTCAAAGTAGTACGTTTTATGCCAACCTCTGGTTTACTTACAAAGATGGCAAACCTCAGGTGATTTCCAGTCAAGTGTTCCCCTACGAATTCCCAGTTACCCGCACTCCTTACGATGTTGTTGGGACTCTGGATGTCAATGGTGACGGCGTTGAAGAGGTGATGGTGCGTAATAATGGCTATGAAAGTACTAGTTTTGGCATTTACCAGTATCGCAACCAGCAATTGAAACCAGTCTTTAACGGTGCTGGTTATGGCTGCTAACCCATTGGACTTGATCCTGATTCGGTTTGCAAACCGGTGAAGCAATTAGGTTAGAAGATGGGTACTTTAGGAGGAAATTAGTTCGCTCACGCCTGGCCTTAGATTGCCGTATAGACTGAGATAGGGAGATAATTAATCGTTGCCTAAATCCCTAGGTGCTTCTGCTGAGGAGATCTCTACCACTTATCCCCTGCCGATCGGGCTAGAGTTCCTCTTCCCGCATAACTTGACCTGGAGCCATTGGCATATGAACTGTTCTCATACTGTATCAAACACTACCAATGGCGATTCGTTTGGGCACTCTAAAGGCATGGCTGGGATGCCACTGACCAGTCCCATGAGTGCTTAAGGAATAGTCATAATGATCTCAGGTCGATCGCCTACCACATTACTGGCTAGCTCTAAGCATCGAGCCGTCCGGCTATTACGCAAAGTGCCCCTCCATTTTGTGTTGGTGGTGCCCTTTATTCTTCAAATTGCTGGAGCGGTTGGGGTGGTTGGCTGGCTGTCGTTTACGAATGGGCAGCAGGCGGTCAACAAGGTAGCCTCGCAACTGCGAACTGAAAATGGCAATCGCATCCGGCAACACTTAGATGAGTATCTGGCAGCACCAATCCAGGTGAATCGCATTAACGCCGATGCGGTGGAACTAGGATTACTCGACCTGAATAACTTTGCTCAAACAGGTCAGTATTTCTGGCGGCAAATGCGGACATTTAATATTGGCTACATTAGTTTTGGTAATCCTCAAGGTGACTTTATTGGCGTCGAACGGCTCAATACAGGGGGGTTACTCATTAACGAGCAATCGGCAGCCACGAAGCACCGTCTGCTCGCCTATAGCACAGATAATCAGGGGAATCGTCAAAAAGTTGTGCGCACTACTCTCAACTACGATCCCTTAGTAGAAGGCTGGTATGCGGACGCAGTAAAAGCTAGAAAACCAACCTGGAGCTCGATTTATCCGTGGGAAGATAAGCCAGAAGTGCTCTCTATTTCTGCCAGCTACCCCCTCTACGATCGCAGCCGTCAGTTGTTAGGCGTATTAAGTGTTGACCATATCCTGAGCCAAATTAGTAACTTTCTCCAAACCATCCGGGTCAGCCCGAATGGAGAGACGTTCATTTTGGAGCGATCGGGTAGTTTAGTGGCAACCTCCTCTAAACAAGAAAAACCCTATCGCATCACCAATGGCAAGGCGTCCCGAGTTAAAGCGATCGACAGTAACGATCCCTTAATCCGGGAAAGTGTTGCCTATCTTGACCAGCACTTTGGTGGCCTAGACCAAATTAACAGCAGTGAACAGCTTGAGTTTGGGCTGAATGATCAACGGCAATATCTCCAAGTGATGCCCTGGCGCGATCGACTGGGACTGGACTGGCTGATCGTGGTTGTTGTGCCTGAATCCGATTTCATGGCGCAGATCAACAAAAACACTAGCAATACTCTATCTGCCTGTACTGTGGCATTAGTGATTGCCATTTTAGTTGGCTTTATTACCTCACGGTGGATTACTCGGCAAATTCTGCGGTTAAGTCAAGCCTCAGAAGCACTGGCCAATGGGGAACTCGATCAATCAGTACAATCTCGTGGCATTGCTGAACTGGAAACCCTGGCGAAAGCCTTTAATCGTATGGCTCAGCAGCTACGAGAATCCTTTGAAACACTGGCCAAAACCAATGAAATTCTAGAACAGCGAGTGACCGAACGCACGGCTTCACTGGTGGCTGCGGAGGCGGAATTACGCACCCTGTTTACGGCGATGACCGATCTCGTCATCGTGTATGACCAGGATGGCCGTTGTCAAAAAATTGTCTCCAGTGAGTCGGCGACCTTGATTCGTCCCACTCAAGAGCAGATCGGCAAAACAGTCCATGAACTCTTACCCGCCGCTCAGGCAGAACAAAATCTGGCCTACATTCGGCAAGCCCTGAGTACGCAACAGGTGGTGAGTGTGGAATACTGCCTGACGATCGCTGGAGAGGAACACTGGTTTTCGGCCAATGTCTCCCCCTTGACTCCTCAAACTGTCGTCTGGGTGGCCCGTGACATCAGCGATCGCAAACGCGCTGAAGAGGTCTTGCGTCAGAGTGAGCAGCGGCTCCGTCGGCAGAATCAGGTGTTGTTAGATCTGGCTAAAAGTACTGTACTGAACCAGGGAGATTTGAAACCGGCCCTACAGGAAGTCACGGAAACGGCTGCCCGCACCCTGGAAGTAGATCGGGCCAGTGTGTGGTTCTACGATCGCGGAGCCGCCCGGTTACGGTGTTTGGATCTGTTTGAACATCACACCGAGCAGCATTCGGAAGGGATGGAGTTGGTTGCGAGTGACTTCCCAGCCTATTTTCGAGCCTTGGATGAATCCTTTGTGATTCCGGCGGAGGATGCCTCGACGGATAGCCGCACGGCTGAGTTTGTCGAGAGCTATCTCAATCCCTATGGCATCACCTCTCTGCTAGACATTCCGGTGCGCTCTGGTGGCAAGACCGTGGGAGTCGTCTGTTTAGAGCGCTTTACGACCCATCGTTGGACATTAGAGGAACAAAGTTTTGCCCGATCGATGGCTGATCTGGTGGCTTTAGGCATTGAAGCTAGAGAACGCCGACGGGCTGAAGAAGCTCTACAAGCCACGAATGCTGAATTACGAGCATTATTGATGGCAATGGATGACTTAATCTATGTCTTCGATCGCGAAGGACGTTGCCTCCGGATTCCATCCAGTCATCCCCGACTATTGCTACACCCGATTGAAGACCAACTCGACAAAACTCTGCCAGAACTCTATCCCCCGGAACTAGCCGTCACCTTCCTAGAAAGTATTCATCAGGCGCTGGAACGTGATGAAACGATCAAGGTGGAATATAGCCTGATGATCGATGGACAGGAGGTTTGGGCAGATGCCAATATTTCTGCGATCGATGACCATTCGGTAGTCTGGGCGGCGCGAGATGTCACTGATCGCAAACGGACAGAAGCTGCCTTGCAGGAAAAGGAACAGTATCTCCGCCTGATTCTGAACAATATTCCTCAACAGGTGTTCTGGAAGGATACCAATCTAGTGTTCCTGGGTTGCAATGACAACTGGGCTAAAGCGGCTGGATTCCGGAGTGCGGAGGAGATTATTGGGAAGACTGATTTCGATCTATTGCCCAGTCCTGAAATTGCTGAGCAGTTTCGAATACAGGATCGCCGGATTATTGAAACCGATACGCCCCAACTCCACCTGACAGCCTCGAAAGTGAAATCTGCACCGGATGGGCAAACGATTTGGCTGGATATCAGCAAAATTCCCATTCATGATTTACAAGGGCGAGTGATTGGCATCTTAGGGGTGATTGAGGACATTACCCAGCGTAAACAAGCGGAAGAGGCCCTGAAAGCGGAACAGGATAAATCTGAGCGGTTATTACTCAACATCCTGCCCAATCCGATCGTGGAACGACTAAAACGCAGTGAAGGGTTATTTGACCAATCTAGTGGCGAGGCTTTGATTGCGGATAGCTTTGATGAAGTCACTGTTCTATTCGCCGATATTGTCAATTTCACCACGATGTCAGCCGATATTTCTCCGGCGGATCTAGTGGGTTTATTAAACCGCATCTTTTTGGTATTTGACGATTTATGTGAACGGCATCAACTGGAAAAAATTAAAACTATTGGGGATGCCTATATGGTGGTCGGTGGCTTACCGAATCCTCGCCCTAACCATGCCGAAGCGATCGCAGAAATGGCGTTGGACATGCAGGCTGCGATTCAACACTTCCGCACCTATGAAGGGAAGCAGATTGCGGTTCGGGTGGGTATCAATACCGGGGCAGTCGTAGCCGGTGTAATTGGCAAGAAAAAATTTATTTATGACCTCTGGGGCGATGCCGTCAATATGGCAAGTCGGATGGAGGCACATGGCTTGGCTGGAGCGATCCAGGTGACAGAGGCGACCTATCAACGGCTCAAGACTAAGTATCAGTTTGACTATCGGGGCACGATCGAGGTGAAAGGCAAAGGCGAGATGACTACGTATTGGCTGACAGGCCGACAGCCCAGTTAAGCCAGTCACAAAATTAGCAATTTTGCTTAATCACCTTGAGAGGTCAGCTTTGCTTTGGCAATAAATTGTCATACTGCATGGTGCTACTAGATATAGCGCCAAGGCCTGATTTTGGGTGGTGATCAGGCTAATGACGGCGGTTTCTTTGCGATTTTGTTACGCACAGCAATCAATCTTTAAAGTCAAAACCTCAAGCTTGTGATTTAAGAGAATGACATAACCTGTGTGGAGCAAAGAGATGGTTGTGGCAAACGTCGGATATTCATGTAACCTCTGGTTCCCAACTGAAGCTGCCGATTTTTGCTAACCCATCACTTGACGATGAAGGAGTGTCGTTCTGAGAGCGTTGAATCACCCAGTTAGGTGAATCGAATGGATGAGTTGTACTCGCTTACCTTTGCCTAATATGGTTGCCACACCGAAATAGACTCAGTTTGGGGTGGAGCCTTCACTAGCTCGCTAAGCCTGAAACAGTTCTCTAAACTCCGATTGAATGAGTTCCGATCGTCCGAGTTGTGTGTATACTTTGCTGCACAATGTTTAACTTCAGGGAGTTCAATTGTGATAGTCGTGGAACCCGATCGTAAAGACAATCAATTAATTCATTTTTTGCAGGAAGAATTAGCACTCTCACCTACGTCGATCGCGATCGCGTTACGGCACAGTCAACAAGATCCAGGCCCGTTACCCATGATCCTGTGGCAATACGGCTTAGTGTCGATCGAGCAGCTCGAGCAAATTTTTGATTGGCTAGAAGCGGCGTAGCGGCAGTGGCCATGATTTCAGGTTGTCAGGCTCCAGTTACTAAACCTGTAATAAGTATTTTTGAACTGAAACTCACTGACTACCCGAAATGTATTCTCATGCCAATGCCGCTTTATTACTGCCCAAACTCTACTCTTGCCTGTTCCACAATCTCTACGGTGACCGTATCCAGATCGGCTTCTCGGGCTAAATGTTCAATGCGTTGTCGGGCCTGAGTGCGCACAAAAAATGGAATATTCTTAAACTTTGCTTTGGCTTCTGGTGTCCACTTCAAGCCACTTGATCCAAACTCACTCATGCTATAGATCGAACCTTATTCTTAATTCAACAGTAAGACTGGTACAAATTTCTCTCATTGTACGCTTTAGGGATATCAAGTCGCTGGCTAATCACCACATTCCTTTATCATCGCTCAATCAGTTGCACCGATCGGTTATACAGATTTAGCAATAAAGAAATAATTAAACTAATAGTCAAATAAGTGACACAAATTAAAATCATGACCTCAACAGCCCGTCCAGTCTGATTGAATGTGGTTGAGGAAACAGCATACAAATCGGGATAGCCCACCGCGATCGCTAAACTAGAATTCTTCGCCAAATTCAAATACTGATTGCCTAAGGGTGGCACGATCGCGCGGAGGGCTTGCGGCAAGATCACCAGCCGCATGGTTGGGGCAAACTTGAGACCCAAGGATTTGGCAGCTTCCCATTGCCCTCGCGGAACCGATTGAATCCCCGATCGGACAATTTCGGCGATAAACGTCCCTGTATACAGCGATAGCCCTAATAGTAAGGCAGAAAATTCCGATGACAACTGTAAGCCACCGGGTAGCCCTACCCCATTCTTACTGAAGGTTAGCAAGCCATCAAACCAGGAAATTGCTTGGTCAGAAAGCGGCAGACTCAGAAAGATCGCAAAATACCAGAAAAAGAGCTGAATTAGCAGAGGCAAGTTGCGTAGACCTTCAACATAAACTAGCGCCAGTTGCCGCACCAACCAGTTATTGGATAGTCGGGCAATTCCCGCCGCTAGTCCCACGATCGTCGCTAGTCCCAAGCCGGAAACAATCACGCGTAGTGAATTGACCAATCCCACTAGGATGGCGCGGCTATAAGAATCTGAAGGCTGATAAGGAATAGGTGTTTCACCGATCGTGAATCCAGCTTGTGAGTTGAGAAAGCCAAACCCTAGCCGGATCCCCAACTGCTGCAAATTCCGATTCAGATTACTGCCCAAAAACGCCAGTAGCAGCACAATCAGAACCACCGCGATCGCCTGTCCGGCAAACTGCCAGAACCGCAGATCTCGCCATATCGAACCCTTGGAATTCGCAGTCATGGCGGCAACAACTCCTCAGGATGAATTGTACATTGCCAGCAACTGTTGACAGATTGCATCTCTGATAGGGATAGGTTTGGCTGTAAGCCGCCGTCTACTGAGCAACTGGCTCTTTACTAAAACCTATCCCCACAGCAGAAAGTCAACTTTGCGAGAGTCTACTAATTGGCGGCCGGTTCAGAGATGGCTTCACCAAAAATTTGGTTAAATACCTTCTCAACTTTGTAGCCAGAATCGATCGACTCAAGCGGATCTTTGCGTAACCGATGGCGCAGGCAGAGTGTCACCACCCGCCGGATATCATCTACAGTAACTTCTGTCCGCCCTTCAAACGCCGCGATCGCTTTGGCTGCCCGGTTGGTGACAATATCGCCCCGCAAGCCATCGACATTCAGTTCAGCACACACTTGGGAGATTTTAACTCGTAGATCATAGTCAAGCTGAACCTGCTTCAGTCGTTCCTGTGCCCGCACTAAGCGTTGCTGCAACTCATCTTGCTGCGCTTGGTACTTATTCAGGAAAGGTTCTGGATCTTGGTCAAAATCCGTTCGCTGTTCCACCACCTGTACCCGTAATACCGGATCTTTCACCGTCCGAATTTCAGCGTGCATCCCAAAGCGATCGAGTAACTGGGGCCGTAATTCCCCTTCTTCGGGGTTGCCAGAGCCGACTAGCACAAAGCGGGCCGGGTGACGCACAGAAATGCCTTCCCGCTCGACGGTGTTCCAGCCAGAGGCGGCAGAGTCCAGTAAGACGTCTACCAGGTGATCGTCTAACAGATTCACTTCATCAACGTAAAGGATGCCACGATTCGCTTTCGCTAGCAGCCCAGGTTCAAAGGCTTTCACCCCTTCCGATAAAGCTTTTTCAATGTCGATCGTGCCGCAGACACGGTCTTCCGTGGCACCGAGGGGCAAGTCCACCATGATCACTTTTTTGGTGGTGACCGGCACATCCAAACCTTGTTCGATGTGTTGCCGCACTGCATCTCCCATCAGTTCTGGGTCGCTGGGATGACTATTGAAGGGATCATCCGCTACCACCTCAATTTCGGGGAGCAGGTCTGCCAGGGCGCGAATGGTTGTGGATTTTCCAGTGCCTCGATCGCCCATGATCATCACCCCACCAATTTTGGGATCAATGACATTAAGCAATAGGGCTAATTTCATTTCTTCCTGGCCCACGATCGCCGTAAACGGGAATACCGCCCGCCGACGAGTGGCAGAAGAGTGGATAGCTCGACCATTTTCAGCAGAAATCGCGTTCGCAGTAGGACTCACGGGTTTACCTGGAAAATCAAGGACTTCAAATCACTGTTTCTCATTGTGCCATATTGCAGGGTGCCTCCTCTGCCCCCAGTGAGCATAAATGCTGTGAACAAAGTTGTCATTCTTTTCAAGGTGCCGAAAAATGTAACGGAATGCAACGTATAATGAGAGCGGATTAACCTTGAAGAAATTCTGAAGAAATTACATGCGAGTTGCGATCGCGGGAGCAGGTTTAGCGGGGCTATCATGCGCCAAATACCTTACAGATGCCGGACATACACCGATCGTTCTGGAACGACGGGATGTGTTGGGTGGTAAGGTTGCTGCCTGGAAAGACGAAGACGGAGATTGGTACGAAACCGGACTGCACATCTTTTTTGGGGCATACCCCAATATGTTGCAGTTGTTCAAAGAATTAGGGATTGAAGATCGGTTGCAGTGGAAAGAGCACACCATGATCTTCAATCAACCCGACCAGCCAGGGGTCTACTCTCGCTTCGATTTTCCGGATATCCCGGCTCCCTGGAATGGCGTTACCGCAATTCTGAGTAACAACGACATGCTGACCTGGGGCGAAAAAATTCGCTTTGGCTTAGGGTTGATTCCGGCCATGATCCAGGGGCAGCGATACGTCGAGGAGATGGACAAGTACTCGTTCTCGGATTGGCTGAAGTTGCAAAATGTGCCACCTCGGGTCGAGAAAGAAGTCTTCATTGCTATGTCCAAGGCCTTGAATTTCATTGGCCCTGACGAAATTTCTTCTACGGTAATTCTGACCGCCCTGAACCGCTTCTTACAAGAAAAGAACGGTTCCAAGATGGCGTTTTTGGATGGCTCCCCGACCGAGCGGCTATGTCAACCACTGGTGGACTACATCACGGAACGGGGTGGCGAAGTGCGAATTAATGCTCCGGTGAAGGAGTTTCTGTTAAATCCTGATGGTTCAGTGCGGGGGTTTCTCCTGCGGGGCTTAGAGGGTGCACCGGATGAAATTCTTACTGCGGATGCCTATGTCTCGGCCATGCCGGTTGACCCGCTCAAGGTGATGCTGCCGGAACCCTGGAAGCAGATGGAATATTTCCACAAGCTAGACGGTTTGGAAGGCGTACCCGTCATCAACTTGCATCTCTGGTTCGATCGTAAGTTGACCGATATTGATCATTTGTTGTTTTCGCGTTCATCATTGCTTAGTGTCTATGCTGATATGAGCAATACCTGTCGGGAATACGCTAATCCCGATCGCTCGATGCTAGAACTGGTATTGGCTCCGGCTAAGGATTGGATCAGCAAATCCGAGGATGAAATTGTGGCAGCAACGATGACGGAGTTAGAGAAACTTTTCCCGAATCATTTCTGCACAGAAAATCCTGCTAAACTGCTGAAATTCAAGGTGGTGAAAACCCCTCGATCAGTGTACACCGCTACACCCGGTCGCCAAGCCTGCCGTCCTGAGCAGATGACGCCGATCGCGAACTTCTTCCTTGCAGGGGATTTCACGATGCAACGCTATCTGGCAAGTATGGAGGGTGCCGTACTTTCTGGTAAGCTGACAGCGCAGGCCATTGTGACCAGTCAGCCGTTAGCAGAGTTTTCCCAAGCGGATGCTGCCAACGAACCTGTGGCAACTCACTAGACTCACTCTGCTCTGCTCACTTTCCCTGCAACGTTCGTAAAGCGCTCCTAAGGTAATGCTGCAATTGCCCAACCACTCTCGCGTGAAACCTTTGGCTTCCCTGGAGGATGCCTACGAACTCTGTCGTCAGATCACCGCGAAATATTCCAAGACTTTCTACCTCGGCACGATGCTGATGCCAGAGGCAAAACGGCGGGCTATCTGGGCTATTTATGTCTGGTGCCGTCGAACTGACGAACTCGTGGATGGTCCGCGTGCCAGCCTCACGACTCCTGAAACATTGGATCTGTGGGAACGACAGCTAGAGTCGATTTTTGCCGGACATGCGCTGGAAGATGCGGATGTCGCTCTGGTCGATACACTGGAACGCTTCCCGATCGATATCCAACCCTTCCGCGACATGATCGCTGGACAGCGAATGGATTTGTATCGATCGCGCTATGAAACCTACGAAGACTTGGAACTCTACTGTTACCGAGTTGCCGGAACTGTTGGCCTGATGTCTTTAGCGGTAATGGGAATCGATGACTCCTTGCCGACCGCACCCTGGGCACAGTCTAATCGTTCTACCGTGGATCCGACTGAGCAAGCGATCGCGCTAGGCGTGGCGAACCAACTCACTAACATCTTGCGGGATGTGGGAGAAGATGCCCGTCGGGGTCGCATCTATCTGCCGCTAGAAGAACTGGCACTATTTAATTACTCGGAAGCCGATCTATTCAATGGTGTGGTAGATGAACGCTGGCGGGAGTTAATGCGCTTCCAAATCCAACGGGCCCGCAAGGTGTTTGCCACAGCGGAGTCTGGGATTAGCGCCCTTAGTCCGGATGCCCGGTTCCCAGTCTGGGCCGCTTTAATTTTGTATCGCGGCATTCTGGATGTGATTGAACGCAATGATTACGATGTGTTCAGCAAACGGGCTTATGTCTCTGGACCTCGGAAGCTCACCTGTTTACCGATCGCCCGTCTAAGAGCGATGGTGCTGTAGGCTGAGGCCGCCGACTTGAGGGAAGTATGCTATCAGTGAAAGGTAGATTTATTGCTGCCTTTCGCACTCCTTCCCTATGCTTGACCTCACTAAACTGGCCCAACAAATGCAGGGCATTAGCCACCACCTGACTCTGGAAGCTACTGCCGCTCGGCAACGGTTGGAACGGGCCGAACAGTTTCTTGAGCAAGCCAGCCGGAATCAAGCCACCTTAATTGACCAGCAACACCTCTGGCGCGATCGTCTCACCTTTACTGCTGCCGAACCGATCGAACCCCTAAATCTTCGGCAACGGATTGCGATCGCGCCACCTAATCACACCGTCATTGCTACCGACGGCTCCCAGATTGCTCCCAGCCATCACGAGATTGCTTACTGCTACCTGATTAATGTTGGCTGCGTTATCCTGCATTACGGTCAAAATCGTCATCCCCTATTAGACAACGTGCCCGAAATCTTCTATCGGCCCGAAGATCTGTATGTCTCGCGGCAATGGGGCATTCGCACCGAAGAGTGGATGGGCTATCGGCGGACGGTTTCCGAAGCGATCGTCTTGGCGGAATTGGGGCAACGGGTGAAGGGGGAGATGGGGGAGATGGGGGAGGTTAGGGAGGTCAGGGAGATAGGGGAGATGGAGGAGGTAGGGAAGAGTAGAAAAACAAGAAAACATTCCTCACCTTCCTTATCTCCCTCCTCCTCACCCTCCCCATGCCCAACCCTAGCAATGGTCGATGGCTCCCTAATCTACTGGTTCCTGGAGTCGTTGCCGAATGAAGCCCGCGATCGCATTTTGCTGCCGATTCTGGAAGCCTGGGAGCAGTTACGGATAGCTCGGATTCCACTCGTAGGTTATCTTAGTGCCTCTCGAAGTGGGGAATCGCTCAATTTCCTGCGGTTGCAAGCTTGTTCCTATGAGCAACGCGATTGTTCAACGCATTGTGCCGATCGAGGTGATCAAGCTCCTTGTCAGGTCTTTGAACCACTGAAAGATGTTACCCTTTGGGCAACGCAGCTAGAACCGGGGCAACGCAGTCCGTTCTGGCGGAGTTCTGCTTCTATTCTGGATTTATACAGTCACCACCGGGTTTACTTCTGCTATCTGCATGTGGGGACCGAAATCGCCCGGATTGAAGTGCCTGCCTGGGTGGCTGAAGATCCTGCTTTATTGGATACAGCCTTAAGTTTGAGCTTGGCACAGGTGCAAAAGGGCTATGGCTATCCGGTGGCCCTAGCAGAAGCCCATAATCAGGCGGTTGTGCGAGGGGGCGATCGCTCCCGCTTCTTTGCTCTACTGGAACAACAGATGATCCGGGCTGGACTGCAAAATGTGGGAATTTCTTATAAAGAAGCGCGTAAACGGGGCAGCATTGCTTGAAAATACAGGAGAACAACCACTTGGTTAGCGATGGATTGTGCCATCTGGCATAATCGCTTCCTGTAAGCAGGCTCCAGTTAAATCGGTATTTTTCAAATTAGCCCCCGTTAGGTTGGCTTGGTGTAGATTTGCTTCCCGCAAGTTGGCCATACTTAAGTTGGCTCCACTCAGGTTGGCTTGCCGTAAGTTGGCCATACTTAAATTAGCCTCATGCAAACTCGCTCCACTGAGATCCGCCATGCTTAAGGTTGCCTCTCGCAAGTCTGCCTCGCGTAAATTGGCCTCCAGTAATTGAGCTTTATAGAAATTGACTCCAATTAAGGTGGCACCAACCAGGCTGGCTTTATGCAGTTTGGCTCCAATTAAATTGGTCATACAAAGATTGGCCAGGCTGAGGTTGGCTCCCCGCAAGTTGCTTTCGTATAAGGTGGCTCCTACCAGATTTGCCATACACAAATTCGCCATACTCAGGTTAGCTCGACTCAGATTCGCTTCCCGCAAGTTGGCCATGCTGAAATCGGCTTCTCGCAAATCCGCTTTATATAAACTGGCCTCCCATAAATTGGCTTTATACAGAATAGCTGTATATAGTGTGGCTCCTTCTAGCAGGGCTGTGCAGAGGTTGGCTTCCCGTAAGTTGGCCATACTTAAATCAACTTGGCTCAGGTCAGCTTCTCGCAAATCCGCTTTATACAAGTTGGCTTCCCGCAGATTGGCTTTGTAGAGCATGGCCGTATAGAGGGTTGCTCCTTCTAGGATGGCAATCCTCAGGTTGGCTCCTTCCAGGTTGGCCATACTCAGGTCTACCTGTCGCAGAGAAACCTCTTGCAGGTCAGCTTTATAGAAATTGGCTTCCCGGAGATTGATCGCCTGCAAATTCGCCCCTTCCAGGTTAGGAATTACCTTGGGATGTTTTTGCCACCAATCATTCCACGTACTCACCCCTTGCTTCAGTAGCGTGAGATGTCCGTCATCCGCCATCTAGTCACTACCCCTGATACTGTAACTACGTAATATTTCGCAGAAAAGTGAATATAGATCCGATCGCAGAGCCAGGACTATCCTCATAAATACCGATTTGAGCCAGCTCATGAACGATTTGGGCTAGGTTGATGCCCCTAATCGTAGTGTTCCCCAGGAGAGGATAAGGTGAATCAAACCAATTATTTCTATCTCAAAAGAGCAATCTACGCTTGACACCTGGGTCAGGAATGGAAAAAGTGATATTTGATAAATTTCGTTTCGCTAAGCCCTAGAGGGCTAGGTATTTTCAAGGACCCCCGCTTAGGATAGTTCCTAGCGAACAAGCTGACTTGACTACAGAGTATTTATAGGGCCTTTTTATTGAACTTTATGACCCAAACCGAGTTAACCCAATGTCTCAATCTAGCTAGAGCCCTTGATCTGGTGGTTTCTAGCCGTACTATTAACGGGGTATTGCATGTTTACAATGCAGCAGGCCAGGTAAAGCGATGGGATAGTTTTGTAGCCGAATATCCCTTAGAGCGACTGCAAGCTATGGCAGCCAGGTTACGCGTTCAATAAAAATTCCCCAACTCTAGTTGTGAGTTGGGGAAGGCAAGAGCTTTGAACTATCCGTTAGAGACTGACAAGGGCGATCGATCACTGAGTGAACCACAGGATCGATCGCGAAGCCATTACCTACTTAGAAGCATTACCATTGCCATTACCGTGGCTGGTTGTAGCAAGCACTCGTTCGGCCAGCTTGTCTGGGACTTCTTGCAAATGATCGTATGTCCAATGGAAGAAGCCAACCCCCATAGTCAGCGATCGTAATTCCACAATTAGATCATGCATTTCAGCTTGAGGAATGTGGGCAACGACTTCATCCCAACCGGTCCAATCGGCTTTGGCATCGTACCCTAGGATTTGCCCCCGTCGCCCACTAACTAAGCGCAGGACTTTCGAGGTGAAATCCGTTGGTACTGAAATGGTGACATTGAGGATCGGCTCTAGTAACGTCGGTTCACACTTTGCCATGCCTTCTTGCATTGCCAGCCGAGCCGCTTGCTTGAAGGCTTGCTCAGAGCTATCTACGGTATGGTAGGAACCGTTGGTTAGGGTGACAGCCACATCGACAACTGGGAAACCTAAAGGCCCATGACTAAGATATTCCCGGACGCCGTTCTCCACGGCAGGAATGTATTGCCGGGGGACGACACCACCAACAATTTTTTCATTGAAGTTAAACCCTTCTCCGCGTGAGAGTGGTTTGATGTCCAGGTAAACATCCCCAAATTGCCCATGTCCTCCACTCTGGCGCTTGTAGCGTCCGTGAATAGAAGTGGCCACCTTCCGAATAGTTTCTTTGTAAGGAACCTGAGGGAGATGGGTGGTCATCGGCAGGTTGTACTTCCGATTCAACCGATCCATCGCCACTTGCAGATGGATATCACCTTGTCCCCACAAAATAATTTCGTGAGTGTCACCATGCTGCTCCCAGGCCAGAGAGCAGTCTTCTTCCAGTAGTTTGGCTAGCGCTCCGGTGAGTTTTACTTCATCGTTGCGTTTCTCAGCAGCGATCGCCAGGGCAAAGACCGGAGCAATTTGTTCCACATTAGGCAACGGTGAAATGGATAGATCAGACAACGTGTCCCCTGTCTTAATCCCTTCCATCCGACCTAAGGCCACAATTTCGCCTGCCTGAGCTACCATGGCACCCTGCTGTTGCTGGCCCATCAGCCGATAGACTCCACCGACCCGAACCCCATTCAGAGTCATGCCATCGGTAATGGCCCCCTGCCAGATCCGCGTGAGGGAAAGCTTACCACCTTGGGGAGTGTAGTAAGTTTTCAACACTTGGGCCACAGTGCCATTAGCTGGAATCTGACGATGTTCGGCGGTATCTGCTGGATCTGGGGCTTCCCGTAGTAAGGCTTCTAGCAGTGGGCGAATCCCGAAGTCTTGCTCCGCAACCCCAACGAAAACAGGCACAATTTGATCTGCGCCTAATTCCATCTTCAAATCTTGCAGAATTTCTTCCTGAGGCGGCTCAATATCTTCCAACAGTTCTTCTAACAGGTGATCATCAAATTCCGCCAGGGTTTCGAGCATTTCCGTCCGGGCGGCTTTTTCTTGATCTTTTAGAGAGTCGGGTAATGGTACGGGGTCAGCCGGAGCGCCGGGATGGTAGTGATAGGCTTGCTCCGTGACCAAATCAATAAATCCAACTAAATTCTCACCCCGACCGATCGGGTATTGGTGAGCCACTAATGGACGACTGGAAACCTTCTTCAGGGCTTGCAGCACCTCGGTAAAATCGACATCAGCCCGATCCATCTTGTTAAAAAACACCAGATGGGGAATCTGCCAATCATCCAAAAACTTAAACATCGGCGCCAGAGTCAATACTCGATCGCTGACCGGTTCGCACACCACGATCGCAGCATCAACTCCAATCAACGCATTGTACGTTTCCTGGATAAATTCAACTGAACCAGGACAATCAATAAACGTAAAACGAACGCCGCCGTACTCAGTACTGGCGGCGTTAATTTCCACACTCATCTGGCGATCGCGGGCTTCTGGAGTGCCATCGCCCACCGTATTTTTTTCCACCACTCTGCCCTTACGGGTAACGGCTCCAGTCACAAACAACAGACTTTCTAACACTGTTGTTTTACCACTTAAATACGGTCCCACGATCGCCACGTTTCGGGAACCCGATAAGACGTTTTCGCTCATAACAACCTCGCTAGCAAAAAACGAGTCAAATAACTGTTTGGCTGGCGAGAACGGGAGCTAGGACTACGGGTTCTAGCCAGTCAATCACAAGATGGATCTGTAATTCCAGATACACTTGCTTACGTTATAGATTGATTCTCTAGCGGTCGTGGAGGTAGGCATTGAAATTGCAGCTTATCTTAAGAAAGCACTAAACAAAGGTTAATTTAGTGACTAGGAATTATTGAACCTTCACAAGTAATTACAAAACAATCATGTGAGCTATTTATTTGATGGATTGCAGAACCTGACTCAGCCATCCAGGCGGAATGCATTTTATTCTACCGCTAGAGTTTTTTGTTTAATTCGACTATAATCAAAGGGCGATTATCCCTAGTTAGGATAACGCCCCTGAAACAAGATTTTCTTCATGCCCTGAAGCATTTGCTATCAGGGCTTTTTAATTGGGTTCTTAAGTCTGTAAAACTACTGCCGTGGTCTTACAGATGGCTCGATGCTACATCCATGCAAGTTCCGTAAACTCGCTCATTCAATCCGGGTTACAGCTTTTTACTATTTACCTAGTTTGATCCAGAGTTTCCCCTAGTCCAGATTCCGGTTGCATCGTGGCTTTAGCAGGATAATCGACCATGAACCTTTTCAACAAACAGTTTATTGCCGAAATACTGTTAGAACTCATTATGGTCATAGCTCCTGCCACCTTAGATTACTTGGGAGCGGCTGGTGAGTTTGTCCTTATGCAACACCCGTGCTCGAATTTACCCTGTGAGGTCGATCGCAATTGCACTGAAAATGTGTTGCTGATGTGTTTCCGCAGTCCTGGGATTTAAGTAGGCCTGAGAAAAGGTGAATATTTAATCCTCGTACTGCTTCAATGTACTGCTTCAATCAGACTTTGAGGGGTTTAGAAGCCCTGAGTTGGACATACAGTTTGGTCTTTATGAGTAGCGACGATGTTTAATTGGGAATTCTGACTGACAATTTCGTGATCCTCTTGTAGAATGGCGACACCATTTAGCCCTGGAGGAAATTGGCAGGTCAGAATATGGGTAGATATTGGCAGCAGTGGAGGACGATCGGGTTCGCTAGCCTGATGGCTTTGGGCGTTGGCAGCAACTTTGTCACTCCCTTACCGGGATTGGCACAAGCAAATGGTGTGATCAAACTGGCTCAGAATTCGACACAACCCGCAGAGAGCGCGATCGATCAGGGTCTGCAATTTATTCAACAGGGCAAATTAAATGAAGCGATCGCCTCATTCCGGCAAGCGGCCCAGCTTGATCCTCGGATGGCCGCTGCTCACTATAATTTAGGGCTAGCGTTGCGCCAACAAGGGCAATTACAACCGGCGGCAACGGCGTTTTATCAGGCCACTCAGGCCGATCCAAACTTTGCCCTGGCCTATGCCAATTTAGGAGCCGCTTTACTGGAAGGTAATAACGTCCAACAAGCTAGAGATTACCTGCAACGCGCGATTCAACTCGATCCCAAATTGGGGTTAGCGCACTACAACTTAGGCTTAGCTTTAGAGAAACAGCAATCCTATCTCCCTGCTATCAACGCCTTTAGTCAAGCAATGCAGCTTAGCCCCAATGCGCCCGAACCGCCGTATCATCTAGGGCTAATTTATCTAGAGCAGGGTAAAAGTAACGAAGCTTATAATGCTTTTCAGCAAGCGATTAAACTGAATCCGAATTATGCCGAAGCTCACTACAACGTTGGTGGCATTCTGTTTAAGCAAGGCAAGCTCGATGATGCGTTGAATGCCTTCCGGCGATCGGCTCAGGCAAACTCTAACTATGCTAATGCCTACTACGGGGCTGGCTTGGTGTTCATGAAGCAAGGCAAGTTCCAGGATGCCCAGAAAGTGCTGAACTATGCCAAGCAATTGTATGCCAAACAAGGCAATGCTCCTTGGTCCACCAAAGCAGATCAGCTCTTGCAAAAAGCTCAGGCTGGGCAGCCGTAGTTTATTTTTTCCACGGAAGCTTAGTGCCCATCTCGGTTAATGCAGAGAAGATCAAATAGACAATTAGCAGGCCAACACTGGCCAGAAATAGTAATAACTCGTGGTCCATTGACGAAAACGTAAGGCACAGATTAACAGCACTGGGTCGAGGGGTTGGGGCGAGTCATTGATCAGCAGATTTGATGGATTTACCCATCTGCATGATCGAGCGTTCGCCCCAACTATGAACTCGTTCAACTCATGAATCGGAAAAAGATTGCTATACCAGGGCTTCCAACAAAAGGTAGTTTTGTTAAAGTAACGAGTCTAGATCCAGAGCTTGGGACCCACCTTGTTGCAGTTGCACTAAAATTTTGCCCAGTTGTGACCAGACTAACCAACTGATAAAGATTGTGATTGGAACGGCAATCATGTAGGCCAGCTTGGCAGGAAACCCGAAAATTTCCATCCCAGATGACAAAAAGATGCAAACACCACCAGCCATACCTAAAAAGGGCACCAGGAGTTGCATACCCTGAAGGTTGGCCAGCGATCGGGTCGAGCGAGTTTTTGACCACTCCCGCACGGACTGCTTGAGCACCGCTTCAAACGCCACACCAGAAGCAATGCTGGCCAGTAGGCTGGCAATCAACAACACATAGGGAGGAGAAGGCAGCACATAGTAAAATTCAGGCAAACTTTCCATGACAAGTTATTCCAGGGTCAGGTCGCAAAACTTAACACTTTAACCTTACACTGTTTTGGCTAAATCTCATTGCGATTCGCCTCCGCTTCCGATGGGTCTGAACCCGGTAGTGAGCCCTACAGGATCTCCTTTTTGAGCGGAGATGGGGACGGGATCAGAGCGGTAGCTCCAGCCGTAGATAGGTCGGCCAAAGCTCCTAACGCGACATTAAATAGTCGTGCTGGTTTGAAGTCATCCTTGATTAGATTCCAGAGTCGCTGGACTTCCTCGGTATGCAGCCGATCGTCTTCGGTCAAGGCAATCAGCAATTGTCGCCGCAAATATTTGCCTTCGTCCGATAATAAGTACTGTATGCCGAGTTGCGCTGTTGGTAGTAAATCAAATTTCTGATCCGTCCGAGCGATCGAGATCAAATTCTCCAACCGCTCCCACTGGAATTTGCCATCTTTAAACAGCACTTCAATCAAGCGGCGACGCAGTTGAGGCGATTCTCCTGTCAGCAGGCGTTTGGCCACATAGGGATAGGCTACCTCAACAATCTTGAAATTGGGATTGAGGGTGAGTGCTAACCCTTCCTGAGTCACCAGCGATCGAATAATCAACGCAAACTTAGCTGGCACTCGGAATGGATAATCGAACATTAACTCCGAGAAGCGATCGGTAATCGTCTTAAAGTTGAAGTCTCGGACACTTTCACCAATCACATCACCCAGAACGGCTTCCAACGCGGGTACGATCGGATGAATATCCACATCAGGAGTCAGGAAACCGAGTTTAACAAAGTCCTGTGCCAGCGATAAATATTCTTTGTTAATCAGGTGTACGACGGCATCCACTAAGGTTTCTTTAGTGGTTTCGTCCATCTGATCCATCATGCCGAAATCGATGTACGCCATTTGCGTACCATATTCGGCTTGAGCCGTTTGCGTACCGTTCAGTGAGCATTGCGGCGTCAGGGCGAACAGATTACCAGGATGGGGATCGGCATGGAAGAAGCCAAATTCTAATAATTGTCGCAGACCTGATGTCACGCCGATTTGGATCACGGTATCAACATCTAATCCCGTTTCGCTGATGCGTTCAGCGTCCGTGAGTTTAAAGCCATGAATCCATTCCAGAGTCAACACCCGGTGGCTACTATAACGCCAGTAGATGGACGGCACTTTTACTGTTGGATCATCGCGGAAGTTAGTAGCGAATTTCTCAGCATTTCGCCCTTCGTTCAGGTAGTCAATCTCCTCAAACAGTTTGCAACCGAACTCATCAACAATTAGGGTTAAGTCATGTCCTAGGTTCAGGGGCAGCCAGGGAGCTACCCAACCGGCAGCCCACCGCATTAGATACAAATCTAGAGTTAGGACTGGCAGCAAGTTGGGACGTTGGACTTTTACAGCCACTTCTTCGCCACTGTAGAGTCGTGCTCGGTAGACTTGGCCTAAACTGGCAGCGGCAACTGGCTTTTCAGAGATTTGCTGGAAGGTCTCGTCGAGCGAGCGATCGAGTTCTGCTTCAATAATGGCAAAGGCCGTTTCCGTCGAGAAGGGTGGGAGTTGGTCTTGTAACTTGATCAACTCATCGAGAAAATCTCGTCTAACGAGATCGGGTCGGGTAGACAGGGCCTGGCCTACTTTAATAAACGTTGGCCCCAAATCTGTGAGAATCCGGCGCAGTTGTTCGGCTCGCTGGGGATGATGCGCTCCAGCTTGATGCTGCCAGCTGTCCTGTTTTAACCCCAAGAAAAAGCCCAGGAATGATAGAACAATGCGCAAGGAACGCCATAAACTTAACCAGGGACGACGACGGTAATACTGAGCGATCGCTCTGGCATCGTAGCGCCTTAACTGACTGAGGGGATGCTGACCCACGCCTTGATTAACCTCTCAAACTAAAACAATTTTGGCATTGCGGAGATTGAAGGTTAGGCGAGGAGGCGGTTTGCCTGAGCATTCGTTTTAGCGGTTCTCGGAAGAATCTGCCTGACGGAGCCACCTGACCAAACCCTCTGTAGGTTTAAATCAGTAGGGGTAATGGCCACCCCTGATAATCTAGTCGCAGATAGTTATCTTTTTATTAACTATAGTATACGCTTTAACAAAATTCGTAACATTCCCCGAGGAATGCGGATTACCACCCTAATCAAAGGCCGACAGAATCTTCATTCTTAGGGGGTTCTTAACTATCATGCATCACTAATTGACTATTGATTGATGGGATTATTTTTCTCTTAATGGTTTTTGAGTTCCCGTCTGGGCTCAAACTACACTGCTCACACCTTAGGGTTTCAGAGTGCCCCTTTCTGTAACAGAAACACCATTGCTTATTAACAGAATCGTGAGCGATAAACAGGGTGTCTTGCCTTACTCATCTAAGCAACAAGCAAGCTTATGGCCGTTTGTGGCAACCCTCCAACTGGTTAAGACAAGTTAACTGGATAAAAGTGTTGTAATCATAAAGTTTTATGCTTAGTCCTCAGCACTTTGCTATAGCTCTCCCACTTCAAAATTCAGAGGAAGTTCATACAGGATGGATCGACTCGATCGGTTTGCGATCGAGTCTGCCACTGCTCACTATTCTCTGCTTTAGTTAAAGGCTGTCTTTTAAGCTATAAACGACTTGCTCCTGCTGCTCCGCTGTCAATTCGGGGAACATGGGTAAGGACAATACTTCACGAGAGGCTTGTTCAGATACGGGGAGTTGTCCCGGTTGATAGCCTAAGTGGGCATAAACGGGTTGCAGGTGCAGTGGCAGAGGATAGTACACCATTGAACTCACACCTTTGGCCTGAAGCTGGCTGCGAATCTGATCGCGTCGTTCGGTATCGGGGTCAGCCGGTGAACGATCGCTAAGAATCCGAATGGTGTACTGGTTCCAAACACTTTGTCCGCCTGTGGGTTCCTGGGGTAAAGCCATGCCTGCGATCGGGCTTAGAAGATGTTGGTACCGCTCGGCGATCGTTCGGCGTTGGGCATTCCAGGTGTCTAAATACCGTAGTTTCACCTGAAGAATGGCCGCTTGCATGGCATCGAGACGACTATTCATGCCCAGGTCTTCGTAGTAATAAGTGCCTCGACGACCATGATCTCGTAAGCGCCGAATGGTATCTGCGATCGTTGGATCATTAGTGGTAATCGCTCCGCCATCCCCGCAAGCCCCCAGGTTTTTGGTGGGATAGAAGCTGAAACAGCCGATCTGGCCAATGCTACCCACTTTTTGCCCTGCCCAACTGGCTCCCGTCGCCTGAGCGCAGTCTTCAACGATCGCTAAATTATGAGCTTGGGCGATCGTCATTAATCGGGTCATGTCTACAGGACGACCAAATAGATGGACGGGAATAATGGCTCGGGTGCGATCGGTAATCGCCGCTTCCACCTGGGCCAGATCCAAATTGAAGCTTTGAGGTTCAATATCGACAAAAACGGGGGTCGCTCCGACGGCACTAATCACTTCAGCTGTTGCGACAAACGTAAATGGCGTCGTGATCACCTCATCACCCGCCCCAATTTTTAAGGCACGTAATGCTAGGTATAACGCATCCGTACCAGAGT
The DNA here is from genome assembly GCA_036703105.1 of Microcoleaceae cyanobacterium. Classification (GTDB taxonomy): domain Bacteria; phylum Cyanobacteriota; class Cyanobacteriia; order Leptolyngbyales; family Leptolyngbyaceae; genus Pantanalinema. The sequence goes on along the minus strand of DATNPU010000111.1, from coordinate 4,192 downwards.
TACAGGCAATACACTCTGTGGTGCCGATGTAGTCTGCTAGTTGACGTTCTAAGCCTTCGACAACCGCACCACCAATATAGTGACCAGAGGCAAGCACTCGTAATACAGCCGCATTTAGCTCGGCGCCAATGACGTTGAATTGTTCAGACAGGTCAAACGGGGGAATCTTATTCACTCACTTACACCACAAGCGGGATCAACCATTAATAGAATCAAATTTTGTTACCAAATGGAATCTATCGGGGGTGCGCAAGTCGGTAGACTATGGCGATACCTCAATTGTTTCAGATCCATGAACTCTTTGCTGCAACTGGTTTGGGCACTCGGTTTAATGGCGATCGCGATCGCTCTTTCAGCTTGGCAACGCTTGGGATTGGAATGGACACTAGCACTGGCAACCGGACGCACGGTGATGCAGCTTCTGGTCGTCGGCTATGTCCTGGCAGTTGTATTTGCCTTTAACAATCCCTGGTTAGTATTGGCTGTTTTAGGTGTGATGCTGACGATCGCGACGATCGTGGCTCGTAACCGCATCAGCAAAAAAGTACCCTATCTGGTTCCTCTCGTTGGCAGTTCGATCCTGATCAGTACGGCATTAACCTTGCTGTATATCAATCTGTTTGTACTGCAACCCCGAACCTGGTACGAGCCGCAATATATTATTCCGTTAGCTGGAATCGTGTTGGGCAATGCCATGAATGGAGCCGCTATTACTGGGGAACGCTTAGTCAGTACGCTCAACTCTAGCCAATTAGAAATTGAAACCCATTTAAGTTTAGGCGCCACACCCCAACAAGCGATCGCCCAGTATCGCCGAGATGCCATTAGAGCCGGACTCATCCCCACTATTAACACGATGATGGTTGTGGGACTGGTGACGCTACCAGGAATTATGACGGGTCAACTGTTGAGTGGTGTAGATCCAGTCACAGCCGCCGCATATCAGATTTTGATTATGTTCATGTTGGCATTTGCCACGTTAGTCACCACTTTATTAGTGACCTGGGGCATTTATCGCCAATATTTTAACCAGGCTGCTCAATTAACCACCTGGTAATGATGCAAAATTGGGCAGTGCTCATGCCCTGCCCCACGAAAGTTTTTCGCTACAAATAAGGGTGAACAGACTTTAGTAGCTGTCTTCCCCAGCGACCCGATCGCCCTCACCCATAACACCAGGGTCAGGCAACGTATCACCTAATTCTAAGGAAGCATCACGAATCGCTTGCCACTGATTGAACAGTTCTGGTTCTTTCAGGTCGGTCGCCAGATAAGTTTGAACGGCTTGATCGACTTCTTGCAGAGTCTTGAAGACGGGAGTCGTCTGAGAGAGTTCTAGCATGAGGTTTGACTCAATGATGGACTAATGTTTATCATCCGTGCCTTGCCTCCCATTATAGGCAGGCGTGTTATAAAACAGTAACAATTTATACAATTTTTATCGACTCTTTATGGTTTTTAGACATCCGCATACAATGCAGGTTAGTACACTTAGTCATTCCATACTGTTGTTATATGTACAAAACTCTGTTAACTAGCTTCACCCTAGTTACTCTAATTTCCGGTAGCCTACCCATCTTGCTGAGCAGCCAACCGGCAGCCGCCCAAGGAACTTGCCCTTCCTTTAGACCAGTAAATCGGGCCACTGCGGTCAAAACGCCAATCCCAAACTTGAGTCGGGCCAAGAACTATGCCCGACAGGCCGCAGAAGCGGCGAATGGTGGCATTGGTAAATATCGGGCTGAGAACTCCATGCATGGTCAAGCCATCAATGCTCCCTTTGTCGAGAACAGTGATGGTACGATCACCTTTACGTTTCTAGGCTGTCTGGCTCCTAGTTTTTCTAAAGCCACTGTAGAAAGCCAGGTCACGGTAAACCCTAACGGCTGGAAAACTACCGTTAACTATAATGGCCCGGTGCGCTCAAATAGCAGCGTCGATTCAATGCCGCCTAGCGGTAGAAGCGTTGGTCCTCGTTAGCCTGAGATTCTAGTCAATTAACCCACTAACCGGGAAGCGATCGATCATTCTGATGGCATCGATCGCGTTGCGCTTTAGCCCACCTGGCAAATGGGGCACATGGGGAATTTGCGAGAGAAAATCTAGGGTGCGACGGAGAATGCGCACGACATCACCTTCGTCCAGGCTGGTATTGCTACACAGTTCTGTCCACTCCGTTCCCAAAGCCCATTGTTCTGCCAAACCGACAAACTCATATTCCAGCCAGACTGGCGGCATTTCAAACGTTTGTCCGGGATAAGTACGGGTTAGTTCTCGTTGCTGCTGCCGTTGCACTTGGAATAAGCGGCGGCGAATTCCCCGTAAGCCTTCTAATGCATCCTCGACTTCTGACGACAGATTGTACCGAGTCCAGCTATCCGGGCGGGATACTTCTGTGACTAGTGCTAAACAGGTGGCAGCTAAGTGATGTGGCTCTAACGTATCTAGTTCCCCGGATAGGAGCGCCAATCCTAACCACAGTTCGTTGTCTCCACGAATGGCGGAAGCCGCTTGGCCTGCTGGAGTTGGAGCCGTGTCATCCAAATAACCAAAGCTTTGCAGAATTGTGATCAGGCTGAGGAATTCATCCCAACGCCGATGTAAATTCCGACCGAGTTTTTCCTCACGATCGCGTAATTCTTCCTGAATCGCCGTGATCCGTTTTTGCCGTTTCAAAATCGTGGTGCGATTGCCCCATTGTTGAACTGGGTGTGCGGTAATCTGGGCTTCTACTGCTTGCATCCGTTGCGTTTGAGCATAGACTTCTGGCGCATCATCCGGTAAGGATAATGTGGGAATTTGGCGCGCGATCGCCGCAGTCTGCTCATTGCCACTACGAGATTGCCCTGGTTTCAACGGCATTTCTGGAGGGGGCGCTAAATCATCGACTCCTGCTAAGCGAGGAATGTCTCCCCGCAGACTAACCACATCTCCGACAGTCACCACATACCAGCGGTTATCCTGTCCTAAACACACCAGATAGGGAAACTGGCCAGCTCCAGCCGCTTTAGTAACTAAGACCGCAGATAAAGGCGTTTGGACTGGGACAAACTGCCCTTTCAAGCTCACCATACTGCCTGCTACCGCGAAGGAGAGCGCGATCGCTAGATCACTAACCCGCATGTCATCCGCTTGAGACTGCAAGGTTTTCAACAATCGGCGTTCTTCCTTTAATCGCTCTTGCAGCTTTTCATACTGAGCCAGTAGCTTCCAATCGACCGATTCCAGTTGGGCTTCCAATTGGGCCAGTTCTGCTCGTAAGGTGTTAATTGCCTCCTGTTGCGGTCGCAGATAATCTGTCGCTAAATATTGACCAAAACTGCGTTCGATCAAATCCCTAGCTTCGTCTAGAGTATGGGTTTGCAGCAAGTTCAATACCATGCCATAGCTGGGCGTGAATTGGCTAACTAATGGATCGGCACCAACGGTGGCTAAATACGACGCTTCCCGTGCTCCTTCAAATGGAGTCTGTACCGTGACCACATGCCCTAGAATATCCATTCCCCGTCGTCCAGCCCGTCCGGCCATCTGCAAGAACTCCGAGGCCGTCAGTAAGCGATGTCCCAAATCGGTTCGCTTAGAAAGACTAGAAATAATCGTGGTCCGGGCAGGCATGTTAATTCCGGCGGCCAAAGTTTCAGTCGCAAACACGACTTTGATCAAGCCCAGCTGGAATAGTTCTTCAATCAAGCCTTTCCAGGCAGGTAGAATCCCAGCATGGTGGGCGGCAATGCCTCGACAGAGCGGTTCAACTTGTCCAGCCCGTCCGGCATCGGGGTTAGCCGCCAGAAATTCATCCACTCGTTGTTTTAAATGTGCTGCTTCGGCTTCTGTAACCAGCGATAGGGGCAGATTACTCATCTCAGCTACAGCCTGATCACAGCCCCGCCGACTAAAGATGAAGTAAATCGCCGGGAGCATATCTCGCTGCTGCAACTGGGTCAGGACATAGGCCAGATTGGGGCTTTCCTGCCGGGGGCCACGTCCCTTACTACCAGGTTTTGCCCCTTTGCCACCCTTGGGGCGGAGACGTTGATTCATCCGTTTGCCGCTGTCGTCTAACAGGGGAAACAAGCCTTTGGGATTGCAGAAGTGAAACCTGAGAGGAACAGGGCGAAAATCCGAATAGATGCGATCGGTTGGCCCGTGCACCTGAGCAATCCAATCTGTGAGCTGGTCACTATTGGCAACC
>DATNPU010000092.1:0-5326 GCA_036703105.1 Microcoleaceae cyanobacterium | reverse complement strand
CTAATCATCAGATCAAAAGAGGCCTGAGCTAAGGTTTGGAGCGCGGTTTTGGCATTCATGACGGTCGTGACATTAGCGCCTTCTTGTTCCAAGATCAGCTTGATGAGTTCTAAAGAATCTAGTTCATCATCGATCACCAGAATTTGGATCCCTTGTAAGCTCAGTGGCGATTGTGATTGGAGGTCAGAGGCTTCAGAGGAGGTTGATGTTTGTAGGAGCGGCAGTCGAATGGTGAACGTGGCTCCTTGTCCTTCTCCAGGGCTATCAGCCACGATCGTGCCACCATGCGCTTCCACAACTTGCCGCACGATCGCGAGTCCTAATCCCAATCCTCCAAACTGGCGAGTGGTGGAACTATCTTGTTGGCGAAATAGTTCAAACACATGGGGGAGAAAGGCTGGATTGATGCCTTTTCCAGTATCACTAATTTGAATCTGAGCATAGGTGAGAGGGAGTGCATCAGTGACTCCTAATGTGGCGCTATCATAGTTGGGATCTAAGTCATCCACTCGCTCTAACCAAATCGTAATCGTTCCTCCTTTAGTAGTGAACTTAATGGCATTTGATAGCAAATTCCATACGACTTGTTGTAATCGATTGACATCACCCAAAATAACCCCTACCTGGGGATTGAGGAGTGTTTTAATCTCGATCGCTTTCGCTTTTGCCGATAACTGCACCGTTTCTAGAGCGGCCATGATTGGCTCGATCAGAGAGACAGGAGCTAATTCCAGCGTAAACTTACCGCGAATGATGCGGGAGATATCTAGCAAATCATCAATCAATTGAACCTGTAATTTAGCGTTGCGCTCGATCGTGGCTAACGCTTGTTGTGTTTGGTCTGGTGGGAATGAGCGAGATTGCAAAAGTTTTGCCCAACCGAGAATGGGATTCAACGGTGTACGCAGTTCGTGGGAGAGTACCGCTAAAAACTCATCTTTAATGCGATTGGCGGCTTCTGCCTGTTCTCGGGCAATGCATTCTCGCTCTAGGGCTTGATCTCGTTCAGCGAGCGCCTGTTTTTGATCATGGATATCGGTTGAGGAGCCAAACCACTTCAGAATAGTGCCGTTCTCATCCCGTAGGGGAAAAGCTCGGCCTAAATGCCACCGATACTGGCCATCGGTCACATGCTTAAACCGATATTCAATCTCGTATTGACTACCTGTGCGCACAGCTGCCTGCCATTGCTGAAGCGTGACCGTTAAATCATCCGGATGCACAATGAGTTGCCAACCTTCACCCTGACTTTGCTCAAAAGTCATGCCCGTGTATTCATACCACCGTTGGTTGTAGTAATCGATGGCACCATTAGGTTGTGCTGTCCAGAAGATTTGGGGCATGGAGTTGGCCAAGGTACGGAAATTCACTTCGCTTTGGCGTAAGGCTTCCTCTGCTTGTTTACGATCGCTAATATCGGTAGAAATACCAATTAAACCAATGATATTTCCCTGTTCATCCCGATAAGGGGATTTAATCGATAAATAGGTGCGTCTGCCCCCGGGAAAGTTGGAGGCTTCCTCAAAAATTTGCATCATGCCAGTTTCCATCACCTGGCGATCGTTGATTGTAATAGCTTCCGCTTCGGTCGGATTGGGTAGCAATTGAGCATTGGTTTTACCAATCACTTCCGAGGCCGATTTCCCCAGGATTTGTAAGGCAGCAGGGTTGGCCATCACAAACCGTCCCTGTCTGTCTTTGACAAAAATCAAAGTGGGAGTTGATTCGTTAATTGTGTTGAGAATGGCAGTGCTTTTATGAAGTGCTTCTTCAGCTTGTTTCCGATCGTGAATGTCAGTATTACTGCCATACCATTTAATCGGTTGCCCCTGTTCATCTCGTAACAGAATCGCTTGGCCTAGAAACCAACGATAGGTGCCATCGCTAGAGCGCAGACGAGCTTCTATCCGGTAGGCATTGCCAGTCGCGACGGATTGTTGCCAAGAATCGGTCACCTGTTGCAAATCATTGGGATGTACGATCGCGGCCCACCCTTGGTCTTGCAATTGTTCAACGGTGTATCCGGTGTACTCAAACCAACGGTGATTGAGATAATCGACATTGCCATCTGGGCGAGCTGTCCAAATTTGATGGGGGATGGCCTCAGTAATCAACCGCAGTTGATATTCACTTTGTCGTAACGAGATCGCCGTCTGCTCACGGGCTGTGACATCCTTTGTCATACCGATTAAGCGGACTAGTCGCCCATCCTCAAAGAATCCCTGCGCACTTTCTTCGAGAATGAAGACTTTGCCAGTTGGATTAATAAATCGGTAGGTGGCCGTATAAGTAGTCTGCTCCGGGGTTAAACCCTGTAGTAAGGCGACAAATCCTTGGCGATCGTCGGGATGAATCCGATGGAAGAAATTTTGGCCGGTATCGTGCTCAGCCTCATTGATCGACAACCCTAGCAAGGGCGCGCAATGGGACGATCGCCAAACCAGATCGCTGATAACATCCCATTCAAACGCAAACATAGAGGCCACATTCATTGCCAGTTGATTGCGGGTCTGACTTTCGCGTAAGGCTTGGTCGTTGCGTCGGCGTTCGGTCACATCCGTTAACATGCCTAATGCCCCAATCACTCGATTCTGGTGATCGAATAGCGACGTAGCGGAGACCAGCGCCCACAGAATGGAGCCATCTTTACGGCGAAACTGACACTCATGGCGATCGCTTTTTCCGGCTAAGCGACGGGCAAATTTTTGTTCTGTTTCTGCCCTCACACTTTCATCCATGAAATCGTAGAGGCCCCGTCCTAACATTTCGGCTTCGCTATAGCCCAGCATCTCGGTCATCCGGCGATTGACAAACGTGGTGTGGGCATTCACATCCAGCATCCAGATGCCTTCATTGGCTGTCTCAACGATCGTGCGATATTGAGCTTCCCGTTCTGCTAGAGCCGCATACGCTTGCTGAAGTTCCGCAGTGCGTTCTATCAATTGTTGATACTGCTCTTCAGTCATCTCCGGACGTTGCATACTGAATATGTTACAGATTGAGTACGGTCTGACCTAATCTTAATCTGTGTCCAGTGTACCTATTGTGCTGATTCAAACTCTAGCCCAAGCTGACGATCGACAAGTCCCCACTCGATCGCTCAAGCGGGGACTGTCAAAATATGAAGTGGGATCATTGAAGCATTTCCTGACTATGGAAACGAGACTATTTGAGCTGGAACTGAATAAGAGCCTTCAACTGTCGCTAGCATTGAGATGAAGTGATTCAGTAACCAAATCTCACAGAACGATGCTGTTTTTAGGAAATGTCAACAATCGTTTGCAAAACCACTGAAGTCGAATGAAACAAATTCACGCAGGAAACGATTTGAACCTCCTATTATTCGTGAATTTCAAGGATTAGATTCGTTGGAGAAGATGATCAACTTCTTAATTACCAGAATAGTGCTAACTTGGCTGGATAGCGGCGAATGAGACTAAAGTTTACGATCGCTTATTCCAGTGATTAATTGTTGATATGGGGTTGATTGAGTTCTTTGCACTTGGCGGCGGCGGCTTCATAGGCGGCTAAATACTCCTTGCCCCCCAGCATGACATCGCCATAGTACTCATAGGGTTGCGACCCGTAAATCGGTAGCGGATCGTCATCCGGGTAATCTTCTTTCGCTTCCTCGATCGCCGCTTTTAAGCGTTTTACGGTGAGGCGTTGGGCCGGAAAGTAGTGTAGATCGGCAGCGGGTTTCCCTAAATGCGGTAACGTTGGGTCAACAATGCGATCGTCTACCTCGATCCAGCTATGTTCTATCGGTTGATATGGCTTGCCAGTCAACGCTAAAAAGCCTTGCACATATACGGCCCCTTCAACCTTTAGCGCGGCTTTATAGGCGTTATCAAATGGGGCACGAGCTTTGCTATTAATGTCTTTAGCTGTGGCGATCGAAAGCGGTTCGTCCAGTTGATTCAAGAGAGATGCTGCCTTGCTCTATATCATGGTCATTTTCCAGTGTAACGGTTGATTGCCAGATCAACGCCATTTGTAATGCCGAAAAATCATTAGGGACGAACAACGGTCCGCCCCCACTGAGATCAGTCAATCAACCAATTCGGAAGCTGGGGTTATGGTTTGAGGACAATCTTGATACAGTTATCCTTTTTGTTTTTGAAGATTTCGTAGCCCTTAGGTGCTTCTTCTAACGGCAACCGATGGGTAATGACAAACGAGGGATCAATTTCACCCCGCTGCACCCGCTCTAATAAGGGCTTGAGATAGCGGTGAACATGGGTTTGTCCCATTTTGAGCGTCAACCCTTTATTCATAGCGGCGCCCATTGGGACTTTGTCCAAGAAACCACCATAGACGCCAGGAATGGAAACATGACCACCTTTACGGCAGGCCAGAATCACTTGTCGCAGGGCTGTCGGGCGATCGGTTTCTAGCCGCACTGCTTGTTTGGCCTGGTCATAAAAGGCATCAAGTCCCATACCATGCGCTTCCATCCCTACCGCATCAATGCAGGCATCAGGGCCACGTCCACCTGTCATCTCTTTCACAGCTTCGCCAGCATCCACTTCTTCATAGTTGATAATCTCGGCATGACATTGCTCTTTGGCCATTTGTAAGCGCTCCGGAATGCGATCGATTGCAATGACCCGTTCTGCTCCCAACATGTAGGCGCTTTTAATACAAAACTGCCCCACTGGGCCACAGCCCCAAACCGCCACCGTATCACCGGGCTGGATATCGCAGTTTTCGGCGGCCATATACCCCGTTGGGAAAATATCTGTTAGGAACAGGACCTGCTCATCGGTAAGTTCTGCCGGAATTTTCATGGGTCCTACATCGGCAAAAGGCACCCGGACGTATTCAGCTTGACCGCCTGCATAACCGCCCAACAAATGAGAATAGCCAAACAGTCCAGATGGAGAATGCCCATACAGCTTTTCGGCCATCCAGGCATTAGGGTTAGTATTGTCACACAATGACCACAAATCCCGTTGGCAGAAGAAGCAACCGCCACAGGAAATCGTAAAAGGCACAACGACCCGATCGCCGATCTGTAAATTCTTGACGTCTTTGCCGAGTTCTACCACTTCTCCCATGAACTCGTGACCCAAAATGTCACCGGATTGCATGGTGGGGATATAGCCGTTATACAGATGCAGATCGGAACCACAAATTGCCGTAGATGTAATTTTAAGAATGGCATCCCGAGAATTGAGAATTTTGGGGTCGGGAACGGTATCTACCCGCACATCATTTGCGCCATGCCAACAAACCGCTTTCATGCAATGCTTCTCCTAAATATTGAGTGATTAACGTCCTGAAGGTTGCCCTTCAGTGGTGGCAATTTCCCCGGTTTCCATCA
>DATNPU010000079.1:0-6132 GCA_036703105.1 Microcoleaceae cyanobacterium | reverse complement strand
GGGTGGGATAGGTGAATGAGTCACCGTTAAGCCAACCCATTCCCCGATCGCCGAGGTTGCGGTTTGCCAGACGCTTAACCCAACTGCATCTAGGCCCACCACAATCTCGTTCACCAAATAACTGCGAATCATTTCGCCCCGTTCCGAGAACAGATAATCTATGGTTTGGTCGATGACCTGTCCTAAATCGTAATCACTGCTACTCCGAGCATTGCGCAGGAGATTTTCCAACCGATTCCAGCGGAAGCTACCGTCTTTAAATAAAAGATCTCGTAATGAAGTCCGGAGTTGCGGTGCAGGATCGGTCAGTAACCGTTTGGAGACATAGGGATAGGCTTTACTCAGTACCTTAAATTCTGGATCGACATGAATCGCAATGCCTTCTAGCGTCACGAGCGATCGAATAATCAGGGCGTAGTAGGCAGGTACCCGGAAGGGATACTCATACATTAAGGCCGAGAGTTTATCGGTAATACTCTTGATGTTAATTTCGGCTACCGTTGCCCCTAAGGCATCGCTAAATACCTCTGCAAAGGCTGGAATAATCGGAGTCAGATCTGTATCTGGAGTGAGGAATTCCAGATTGACATAATCCCGCGCCAAGCCTTCAAAATCACGGTTGACCAGGTGCACGATCGCCTCGATCAGACCATAGCGTTGATGCGGCTTCACCTCACTCATCATGCCAAAGTCTAAGTAAGCTAGCTTGCCCTCCGGGGTTGCCAGCAAGTTACCAGGATGCGGATCAGCATGGAAAAAGCCATGTTCCAGCAGTTGTCGGAGCGAACACTGTACACCCACATCAATTAAGTAACTGGCATCAATTCCCTGCGCCCGAATCGCTTCCGGTTGGGTCAACTTGGTGCCCGTAATCCACTCCATCGTCAGCACTCGTCGGCCGGTGTACTGCCAATAGATGCGCGGTACATAAATATCCGGCATATGCCCATAGAGTTGAGCAAACCGTTCTGCATTCCGCCCTTCTTGCTCGTAGTCCATCTCTTCAAAGATCCGGCTGGCAAATTCATCCATAATCCCGACCAGATCACTACGAATTTGCTTGATCCGCCGCATTGCTAAGGCCGCCATTTGTCGCAGGATATACATATCCAGGGTGACGGCTTGGGCCAGTCCAGGACGCTGCACTTTAACGGCCACTTCTTCACCCGTTTTCAGCTTGCCCCGGTACACCTGCCCCAAGGATGCTGCCGCGATCGGGAACTCTGTTAACTCGGCATAAATTTCATCTGGAGGGCTGCCTAATTCTTCCCGGATAAATTGAAAGGCAATGGCATTGTCAAACGCAGGTAACTGGTCTTGCAGCTTGGCCAGTTCTTCCAGGTAAAGGGGCGGCACTAAATCAGGCCGAGTGGATAACGCCTGTCCCACTTTAATAAACGCGGGACCCAATTTTGTCAGCATTTCTCGGAGGCGAATGGCTTGCCGACGTTGTTTGGCTTCTGTCAATCCAGTTTGGCGATTCCACCACCAAGTCAACCCAAAGCTGACAAAGGGCAGAAAAATCTGCACGACTCGCAGCCACACCTGGAAAGGACGGCGCCCGTAGTAAGCCTCAATCTCCTCAGCGTTGTAGCGTAACGCCGGATTACCCTCTGCGGCAGGTAACTGAGCATACTTTAACGGTAAAGGTGGAACTGCCCCCGCAGATACTTCTTCGTCGATCGCTACCCTTGAGTCAACCTGATTCTCTAGCTCTAAAGTATCGATGTCATCCGGTGGCATCACAGGAGGCTTGAACCGGGATGTCGAGGAAAGCGGCGGTGCAGTGTTCACATTCATGGAGTTGCCATTAAGGTTGGGAGCGGGAACATTAAGTATTGTAACAAGCGAATCTCAATCGCACATGCATTCCTCTCCACCCTACACCTTAGCCCCTCCTCTCTTTCAAGTCTGGGCAACCGCACTGAGGGCGCTAATCACCTGCTGCATGACACCATTCCAATCTCCTGGCGCACTTTGCCGAAATAACCGCATGGTCGGATACCAGGGACTATCATCGCGATCGAGTAGCCAGCGCCAATCGGCTCCGTAGGGTAACAATAACCAGGCGGTTTTCCCTAATGCTCCGGCTAAGTGGGCGACAGCCGTATCCACACTAATCACCAAATCCAGTTGGGCGACGATCGCCGCTGTATCGGCAAAGTCTCTCAGCAGAGGACTTAAATCCGTGATGCGATCGTTGAATCCATGCTCAGTGATGTCTGTAACATGCGGCCCGACTTGTAAGCCGTAAAGCTGTACCTGCTCCACCATCGATACCTGCATCAGGGTCGGTAGCGGACAGGATTTAACTCGATATGTCCATAAAGCGCGTTGCGGTTTGAGATGACTGCCTGCCCAAACAATCCCAACCTTGAACTGGGTGTCAGGCAGGTGGGTAGGGGCTTCTGCCACGGCAGCCAGATAAGGAATATCAGCTGGAAGATTTGCTAACGTAATACCAAGTTGATGCGGCAAGCTCAATAAAGGGCAGTGCAGATCATAGTCTGGTAGCGGCTTTCCAGCTGGAACTACTTGGGTCACTCCCGCTACTGTTTGGAATAGGCGATCGAGTTCTGGCTGACATTCGACAATGACTTCAGCCCCACGTTCCGCTAGCAAAGGTACAAACCGGATGAATTGAATCGAATCGCCTAAGCCTTGCTCGGTATGGATCAGAATCGTTTTGCCTTGTAGATCTGAACCCTGCCACTGAGGTTTGGGTAGAGATCGAGGTTGACCACCATGGCAGTACCAGCGCCACTCATATTCTGTCCAACCGGATTGCCAATCCCCTGCCGCTAATAACGCCATCCCCAAGTTGAGATGAGCTTCAGCAAAATTAGTATTGAGGTGAATAGCCTGTTGATACTGGGTAATAGCTGACTCAAGTTGATTCTGTTGTTGGAAGGAAATTCCGAGATTGTTATAAGCATCGGCAAAATCGGGTTTTAGCGCGATCGCCTGCTGAAAGTGCGCGATTGCCGCCTCGGATTGCTCCTGATTTTGTAACAGAATTCCCAGGTTGTTGTGAGCTTCTGGCTGGTCTGGATGGAGGGCAAGGGCTTGCTGATAGGTGGCGATCGCCGCATCCGGCCGTTCCAGTGCTTCCCAAAGATTGGCTAGATTATAGTAGCCACTGGCATTCTGAGGTTGCAGGTCAATAAAGCGTTCATACCAGAGCATGGCGGCTTCTAGCTGGCCTTGCTCCTGTAGCAAACTGCCTAAATTGTTGTACGGTTCGGCATATCTGGGATCCAGCGCGATCGCCTGCTGAAATTCAGTCTGGGCTGCCTCTAATTGTCCTAACTGTTTTAAGGCATTGCCGAGATTGTTATAGGCTTTGGCGTAATTTGGCTTTAATTGAATCGCTTGCTGATAATGAGCGATCGCACCGTAATAATCCTGTTGTTTCAGGAGTAAATTGCCCCAGTTAAAGTGAGTCGGTGCATGGTGCGGATTTAGTTCCGAGGAGCGACGAAAATGGACAGCAGCAGCATCCCAGTCTCCTCGATCTTGGAACGCGATCGCTAAATTGTTGTGAGCCTCAACATGGCTGGGATCGAGAGTAATGACAGTTTGGTAATGCGCGATCGCGGTGTCCAGCCGTCCAGTTTGTTGTGCGATCGCTCCCGCTAAAAATAAAGCTGAAATATGGCTCGGTTGCTGCTGAAGCACCGTTTGACACAACCACTCTGCCTCCAGCAATTTGCCGGACTGATAGGCTTGAAAGGCTGACTGAATGGCTTGAGAAACGTTAGTCATAGAAGAAATGGAGCCGAACTCTACCGCAGGGAGTTTGAGTCCTGCTACTGTCGCAAACTATCTTCAAATTAGCCCCATTTGTAGGTAACAGAATCACCGGGGTAGTGTCGGCAGCAATAAAACAGAGGTACTATTGGGTAGGTCAACTTCTCGTTGGGATAGTAGTTTAAAAGTGTTAGCAACTAACTGCCTGCCCGCGCGTACAGATGCTTCCCACTCGGAACTGGAGCATCTCTACACCCTACCCTACTCCATTAGCCCCATGTTGCTTGCGCTCCGCATTGAAAATTTTGCTTTGGTTGACCACCTGGATCTGGAGCTAGGTACGGGATTAACAGTACTAACCGGAGAAACGGGGGCTGGAAAGTCGATCGTGCTTGATGCGATCGATGCCGCTTTGGGCGGTAAAGTTACCAGTCGAGCCATTCGCACCGGGGCAGATCGGGCACTGATCGAAGCTACTTTTCGGATTGACCCAGAATTAACCCAATGGCTCCAGCAGCAGGACATTGAAGCTGACGGCGCGATCGTCTGTAGCCGCGAAATCATCCCCAGTGGTAACAGCCAGCGTAATCGCTCCCGGATTAACGGAGTGCTGGTCAACAAACAGCAGATGGAGCATTTGCGCGATCGGCTGGTGGAAATTACGGCTCAGGGGCAAACTGTCCAGATTGGCCAACCGGCTTTACAACGGGAATGGCTGGATAGCTACGGCGGCGATCGCGTGATTCAACACCGTCAGCAGGTGGCGGTTGCCTTCCAGTCCTATCAGCAGGCTACCCAAGCCCTGGAAAAACGGCGCCGGGCAGAGCAAGAACGATTACAACAACTGGATTTGTTTGAATACCAGTTGCGGGAGTTAAATGCGGCTCATCTGAACGAACCCGATGAACTGGATCAGCTGGAGCAAGAGGCTAAACGCCTGAATCATAGTGTCGATTTACAACAGCAAAGCTATCAGGTTTATCAAGCGCTGTACCAAAACGATAGCGGTGCACCCGCCTGTGCCGATCTATTGGGAGAAGCGGAAAACACTCTGCAAGATATGGTGGAGTATGATCCCCAACTTCAGCCGATTTTAGATCTGGTCAGTGCCGCCTTAGCTCAGGTGTATGAAGCCGGACGAGAAATTAATACCTATGGTGACAGCATTGAAGCCGATCCCCAACGGTTACAGGAAGTCCAAAGTCGGATGGCAGAACTGAAGCAGGTTTGCCGCAAATATGGCCCGACTCTGACAGCGGCGATCGAGCTTCGCGATCAGCTCCAAGAGGAACTGAATGCACTGACCGGGGGTGGGCAATCCCTGGAAGAACTGGAACAGGTTATGCACAAGTGCCATAAGATGTTAGTCCAGGCGTGTGAGGAATTAACTGGCTTACGTCAATCTGCCGCTCAAGATCTAGAAGCGCGGCTAGTGGCAGAGCTGAAACCTCTGGCAATGGATAAAGTACAGTTTCAGGCGAAGTTAACTGCTTGTCCTCCATCAGCTTATGGCGCGGATCAAGTGACGTTTCTGTTTAGCCCTAATCCTGGCGAACCTTTGCAACCCCTGACCGAAATCGCTTCAGGCGGAGAAATGAGCCGCTTCCTATTGGCGCTGCAAGCCAGTTTTTCGCAAGTGGATCCAGTTGGAACCTTAGTCTTTGATGAAATTGATGTGGGTGTTTCTGGGCGGGTCAGTCAGGCGATCGCGGAGAAGCTTTACCAACTTAGCCATCATCATCAGGTGTTGTGTGTGACTCACCAGCCGATCGTCGCCGCTATGGCAGACCAGCATTTTCGGGTGAGTAAACAGGTGATTGGCGCAGAGTCTAACCAGAAAGTGACTCCGATTACCAAACGCTCTAAAGCGAAGGCGAGTAGTCCAGACTCGAATGGTCATACGCCAACAGAGTCTCCTACCTCAGAAGTGCGGACAGTGGTGCGGATTACTCCACTCGATCCAGAACAACGACGGGAAGAACTGGCTCAACTGGCTGGCGGCCAATCGGATGCTGTAGCGCATACCACTGATGCGGCGGCCTATGCCTTTGCCGAGTCGCTGCTCACGCAAGCTGCTGCATTACGGCAGGGACAACCGGAATCTACCAATGGTAAGTCAACGGCAACCCCGGTAACCCCGAAAACGAAAGGGCGACGATCGACAAAATCCGCTAAAAAGGCTTGAAACTGCTAGCAACGACTAATATTCTGCGATCGGGCGACAGCATCGATCTGAAAAATTGTGAAAATTTTCTGGGCTGGCAACAGATTTCTTCATGAGCTGGGAACTCTGACGTAGGAGACGATACCTTCATTTCCGGCAAATAATGGTAGAAGAGAGTACATATCTTTCGAGGCATAATGCCACAATCATCCTAGAGT
>DATNPU010000211.1:0-9814 GCA_036703105.1 Microcoleaceae cyanobacterium | reverse complement strand
TTTTGTCTAATAGAGCTTCGACTTCAGCGTCGGTCATGGCTCTGGCGGTTTCTACGTCATAGCCAGGCAGATGGGCAATGTCTTCGCGGATTGTGGCGCGATACGCTTCCCAATTGGCAATACCTACCCCAAAGGTAATTTTGACCTGATGAATTTCACTGTAACTTTGAGCGGCCAGGGCAGCCGCCGCCGTTAACAATCCGGGGGTCGCTCCACATCCAGTTAAATAGGTAATGCCAGCGGCTTCTAGCTGAGGAGCCATCGCTAACAATTGTTCCACTGCACTGGTACGCTTAATCGCATCGACTAAGACCCCTTTCCAGCCAGCATCGATAAATTGTTGGGCGACCGATGCCATAAAGGTGTTGGGCAGGTTGGGTAAGGCTAAGAAATAACCATCGACGCGATCGGCCTGAGCAATTAGGTCTGCAATACTGTTCTGACTTAACACCCCATACGGTTCCACGTAACCCACTGAGCCTTGAGCTTGATAAGTCTGGATACAGGCATCCGGCTGAAGCCCTTCAGGATTGTAGAGGTATCCTTTCTGATCTGCCGCTGCTACCCATTGCATCTCCTGTTTAGGAGCCAGCACTCTGGCGGCAGCCTGACCTAATCCGCCAAACCCCAAAACTCCGACGCGAATCGGCTGAGACAACTGGCTGCCAAAGCTAGTCGTTGTGAAATCGTTGACGCACTCGTAATCCATTACCCGCTGCTTGTCCAAACTTAAAAATAGATTTTTATTATCTATCGAATCCTGTCCTGGTAACGCGATCGTGAGCAGATTTTGCCAAAGCTAAAAATTAACCTTGTTTTAACAGATGCATGTCAACCCTCAGCAACTACTGAAATGTATATATTCGTAAACCCAGATCTCTCTCCGCTTCATCTTGACTGTGTTACGAAGTTAAGCGAAACTGTCTGATAAATGAGTGGCTACCCTACTCAATCAATAAATTCCAATAAATTTAATTGAAATCAATTGATGAATTGATACCAACTTTAACTGATGAACGTAGCGTAAGCAGATGTCATTTTGTTGATATGGCAGCGTTGGGCATAGCAGGATAAGTTGGTTGTCCAGTCATAGGTTCTAGGCTGCCTCTAGTCTGGTTTTTTTCAGCGCTGAAGTCTGGTTTTGGAACCTTCTGAATGAGTGATTGCAGGCATGGAAACACTGGAATTCATTATCTATCCCGACGGTCGGGTGCAAGAGAAGGTTACAGGTATCGTCGGCGCTTCCTGTGCTGAGGTAACTGCGGCGATCGAGGCACAGTTGGGACAAGTGCTTAGCCAGGAAACAACCTCTGAGTACTACGCCCAAACAGTTCAACAGTCCAACGGCGTAACAACCCAATCCACGTTTAGTGAGTGGTAAGGTTGCTACCACTTTTGTCCAAGTTCAGATTGAAAACAACTACCATGTCACACTTTAGCCAGATCAAAACCCAAATTCGTAACCTCACGTCCCTGCAAGCAGCTCTAACTGACCTGGGAATTGATTGGAAATCGGGGCCTCAGGAAGTGCGGGGCTATCAAGGGCAGACCCATACGGCTGACTTGGCGATCGAACAAGAGAATGGATACGACATCGGCTTCCGTTGGAATGGCACGGAATACGAGTTGGTCTCTGATCTTCAGTTCTGGAATCAGCCCACTCCAGTCGAGCGATTTCTCAGCAAAGTGACCCAGCGCTACGCCTACCACACCGTGTTGAATGAAACCACTCAGAAGGGGTTCCAAATGACCGAACAGCAACAGAATCCCGATGGTTCTATCCGCTTAGTCCTACAACGCTGGAGTGCGTAATGTCTGAAGAGTTCTCCCCATCAGCCCCAGAGTTTCTCAGCGACTTTGCGATCGGTTCAATGGAACCGGAACGCACAGGTCTGGAGCCGGAATTGGGTGGGAATTTGCGAGATGCTGCCGAGCGATCGGGCTTCGAGCCGGAGCTAGGGGGCGTCTTGCGCCAGAAAGGGGTCTACGTGGATGAGATTACCTGTATCGGCTGTAAGCACTGCGCCCATGTGGCTCGGAA
Organism: Microcoleaceae cyanobacterium; assembly: GCA_036703105.1. Classification (GTDB taxonomy): domain Bacteria; phylum Cyanobacteriota; class Cyanobacteriia; order Leptolyngbyales; family Leptolyngbyaceae; genus Pantanalinema. The sequence continues at coordinate 7,773 of DATNPU010000211.1, read as the reverse complement.
TACGTTCTACATTGAGCCAGATTATGGTCGCTCTCGCGTCGTGCGTCAGGATGGTGATTCTGAAGAGCTGATTCAGGAAGCGATCGACACTTGTCCAGTAGACTGTATTCATTGGGTCGATTTTACGGAACTCAAGCAACTAGAGGATGAACGTCAGTATCAAGTCATTCCTCCTGTAGTGGGATTTCCGGTCGATCGAGCAACCGCTAAGATTAGCGAACGGCGTAAAAAGCTGAAGGCTGCCCGTAAACGGGATGCCTAAATGTGTAGTTAGTCTTTGACTGTCGTGACTGATAAACCGAGGCTACTCTCTTGTGGGGTAGCCTCTTTTTATGGTGATTGAGAAATTATTCTGGAAACGTTTGGACACTGCCGTCTGGGGATAACACCAAGCGGATTTTGACACTACGTCCCTCTGGCAGCGGGGAAACAAAAGGTTCTCCGACTAGGGGGATGCCCACTCGATCGAGGTAATTGCCTGCCGCCGTTCCTAGGGGACTAATGCCTTGAATACTCCCATTAGGAGCGATCGCTAAACTATATTCCAGCGTTTGATTCAGTCCTTCCGGCGGTGTCCAGCGGTTCTGGAAATAGGTTCTCGCTTCCGCAATTTGGGGTAGAGAATCAAAGGCTGTACCGTTGGCTGGCTCAGCAGAGGCTACCGAGGCAGAATCAGCAGTCGTTGCCGGAGCGGCTCCCCGTAACGCAGCAACATTGGGGGCTTCGCTGGCTTGGCGGCTGCCCGCAGCAGCTGTGCGACTAGCAGCACCCGATAGTTCAGTCGGCAATTGCTGAGGCCTGACCGCAACTTTCGGTGGCTCAACGATCGTCGGGGCTGGAGGGACTACGGTTCCGGGTACCGTCGCGATATTGCCGGAATCGGCATTCGGATTAATGGTAATAGTAGGCTGTCCGCCTTGAATGGGGCTAACCGGCACTCCGCCTTGATTTTTAGGGAGCTGTACGGGTGTGTTAAGAGTGGGTTGGCCGGGTGTAATGGGTACAGTCGTCGGCGCGATCGTCGGGAGTGGCAGTTTAGCACTAGAGGCGATCGGGGGAACGGTCTTCTCAACTACGGCGGGGGGAATCTGGGTGGCAATCTTCTGATCGCTACTACTGGCTCCCTGACTCGACATCGGGGCATTAGTTTGAGAGATAGTTGTGTAGGAACCATCAATCAGTTTGGCCACGGAAGCGGATACCCCAATCACAAGGAGAGCAGCAGCGGCAATCTGTCCCCAATGGGGGTAGCTCGGCACCCAACCAGAACGCTGTTGTAACTGAGGTAAAGCAACGATGTCCGCCGCATAGTCATCCAAAGCATTGGCCAGGTCAAACAACTGGAGGCTACTCAGACGGATAGCTGAACCAGAGATAGCGTTTGCCAGCGATCCCAACGTTAGCTCGTGGGATAGCAACCCTTGCGATCGCAGCTCAATTCCAGCCGCATTCGGGGATGAGGTAGCCTGATACGTTCCCGCCGCAAAGTCTGCCAGAGTTACTGTGGTTTGGGTAGCTGCGGGGGCAGTGAGTGGCAGTTCTAAGCGATCGCTGGATTGTTCCAAAAAGTGTTGGACATAATCAGTCACCGCGTCATGTAAAGCTTCTAACTGCTCACGATCGCCCTGAAGCATTATCTGTTCATCTGCCAGGAGTTTGGGATCATCAAGTTTGAGTTGAAACCGCAGTTGTTTCAGGACTGGTTGACCGGCCCAACGAGATAACGGCGATTGTTTGCCCATAATCTCTAACGTACAGGTAGGCGGGGTATACCGTCGTAGCACTGAATAGGACTGGAGTGTCATAAAACGGGATGGAGTACGTCTGGACAGCAAGTAGAAGGTGGGGCAGGTGCGGGAGAAATGAAGTCGGGGAAAGAAAAGCTAGAGAATCTAATGGCTGATAGCGGAAGCAGGATTAGGATCTTTAGCGCGATCGAGGAGGGCTAACCAGAGTCGTCGGGGACCGTTCGGGGCACTATAAAATAGCAAATCAATTAAGAGTTTCAGGGCTAGTTGAGTCAAAACCTGGGGAGAGACATTCTCACCATCATCCATCCGTTCCTGATACAGATTATTAAAGCGATCGAGATAGTCACCCAACAAAGCAGTTTGATAAGGTTCCCGGTTCTGCTCGGCCATTTGCTCCAGTAAGGCAACCGCTCGCCGGATCAGTTCTTGCTCCTGTTTTGCCAATTGGCAGCTAATCAGTACCAAAGCCCGGGCTTCCTCCACATCTAACTTTTTGCGTCCTCCCTGACCTTTCCGTAGTGGACTGGACTGCCGCAACCGCCAAAGGGCTACACGATCGGCCACCATTGATTCCAGATTTAAATCAGTAGCCGCTTGTAGCATGGCTTCAGAGCCAATCCCTGCAAGGGCCTCTAGGGCTAGCAAAACCAAGTCGAGTTGCGCCTTAATATTGTCTAGCTGGCTAGGGTCGGGTTGCCTCAGCGGAGCCAACACTTCGAGGGAGACAGGTGCGGACGACATAGCAGTGGGAGGCATAACTTCAAGATAGAAAATAACGCCGATCTCGACTCGGTGGTTACGGGTCTTGAAACAAGACTATGGGCAAGGCAGGGATGTTTCCACACGGGAGCAATCAACGGAGAATTGTTCAGGCAACTTTAGGATAGTAGAAGCAAGGAACTGAATGCAAAACTCAAGGCAGCACTGCCTAGTGGCACTGTAAGATTATCAATGCCAAATTTTGAGAAGGCTTCTAGCCCGGTGGCCAGCAAGGCCACGCCTAAGGCAATCAGCCAAATTTGCCCAGCATTCCCATAAACACTGAACAGGATCAGACTGCTGACCAGATAACTAATCACGGCCATCGCCAGCGATCCTTCCCAACTTTTTTGCATTCCCCAGATCTTATAAGGATGGCGACCGAATCGCTGACCCACCAGTGCCGCCAAGCCATCCCCCCAGGTCATGACTAAAATGCCCAGAGCCGCATGATAGGGTTGCTGGATTGACCAGAACCAGGCGACTAAAATGCCAATGCTGACGGCATAGAAAAATGTCCCTAAACTTTTGCGACCTACCCCATTAATGCTGGGCAAAATGGGCAGATGATAGGAAAGAAAGGCGATCGTACTAAAAAAGATCGAGGCACTAATGCCAACCCACATGGGAATGTGGAGCCACCAGGCAATCAGAATCACGTTTCCGGTGCCAATATGTACCACTTTCCGCACCACTTCAGGATTGGCCAGCTTGGTTCGGTACAACACTTCCGCCACTCCTCCGATGAGTCCTAGCCACCCAGCAGCGATCGCGAGCTGGAGCCAAAGAGAAGACGTTGCAGCAGCAAACCAGGATGGCAGAAGCATTAGGGCAAATCATGCAACATTCGGAAGGTCATTTCTTCACTGTAGTGGATTTTGTCCCGATTCAAACCGCGTGAAACTTTCGTATACTTTTTCCAATTACATATTCTCTGGATAAAAAAATGACAACTCAATCACCCTCGATTCAATTTTTTGATGGCGTCCCCGAAGATTTAGCTGATGTCAGCCTGCGGCGTAGCCGTTCTACCGGAGTACGCTCTGTATTAATGACATTCAAACATTTGAACTCGATCAGCCAATTCAATAGTTTTCGATATCGATTCTCTGGCTGCATGAAATTAATTGACGACGAAGGGCAAATTAGCGTCGAACCTACATCCGTCAAGTTTTACTTTAAGGGCGATGATGGAGATGATTTCGATCGGCTGGAATGTCGGTTTGACCTCGATCGTGATGACCATTGGGAACGCTTTCTACGGTTTATGCATCGCTATGCAGAAGCCAATGGCATGGAGTATGGCGAAGCAACCCAACAACCACCAGCATGAAGTCGAAACGGCAACGTTAAATAATGATAAGGTGACTGATCAGTGGCTTAGTGATTTATGGTTTTCACTAACCCCAACTTAAATTAGTCACCGATATCAACGATCGACGGATGAAAATAGCAATTACTGGTGCGACGGGATTTGTGGGAAGCCGTTTAATCGAACGCTTGCAGGCAGACGGGCATCAGGTGATTGCCTTAACCCGTAATCCTCAGCAGGCCAGGCAACTGTTTCCACCTTCCGACTTTCCCAATTTAGAGATCGTCGCGTATACCCCCACGGAATCGGGTGACTGGCAGCAGGTGCTCTCCGGCTGTGATGGCGTGGTCAATCTGGCTGGAGAACCGATCGCCGAAAGCCGGTGGACTCCGGCCCACAAGCAAGTGATTCTAGAAAGCCGCCAGTTAGGTACGCAGAAGATCGTCGAGGCGATCGCCCAGGCCAATCCCAAACCCTCCGTATTAGTGAGTGCATCGGCGATCGGCTATTATGGCACCAGCGAAACGGCGGCCTTTGATGAAACCAGCACCCCTGGTGATGATTTTCTGGCTGAAGTTTGTCAGGCCTGGGAAGCGGAAGCTCAGAAGGTGAAGTCGTTAGGAGTTCGGTTAGTGATTCTCCGCATCGGGATTGTTTTAGCGATGGGTGGAGCGATCGCCAAAATGCTGCCACCGTTTAAATTATTTGCGGGCGGCCCGATCGGAACTGGGAAACAATGGTTTTCCTGGATTCACCGGGAGGATCTAGTGAATCTAATTCTGCAAGCACTCACCCGTTCCGACCTGGAAGGAACATTTAACGCCACCGCGCCTCAGCCTGTACGCATGTCCGAGTTGTCTACCACATTGGGGCAAGTGTTAAACCGGCCCTCCTGGCTCCCCGTACCATCCTTTGCATTAGAAGCACTCCTGGGAGATGGAGCTAAGGTTGTTTTAGAAGGACAGCAGGTGTTACCAAAACGCACCGAGGCTAGTGGGTTTAAATATCAGTATCCAACTCTCAAGCAAGCCCTGACCGAATTTTTATCTTAAATATCTCAACGTAAAAAATTTCCCTGTAATCGTTGGTGGCGCTTACAGGGAGACTACGTACTCTGAATTGGAACTGACTAACGCGATCGCTGACCTGGCAGAATCATGGATCCACGGCAACAGGGCATCCCGTTCTGCCAGGTAGCGTCTGAGGTGGCTAGGAAAGCAGCCCTTACAGGCTTCAGCAGAGGGTAGTCTCTGCTACCGTTTTATAGGCGGGAGCGACAATATTTATGCAACCGGGTAGAGGCGATCGGGGAAAAATGAAGTCAATTCGTACTGATGACTGAATTGATGCTGGGTGAACCCTACTCGATCAATGGCACTGGTAAGGATTGGCGAATCGGTAACTCAACCATGAAAGTCGTCCCGCCACCGGGAGCCGAGCAACAGAAAATTCGCCCCTGATGGGTTTCCGTCACAATCTGATGAGAGATTGAGAGTCCTAAGCCCGTCCCTACCCCCATTGGTTTCGTCGTAAAAAAGGGTTCAAATAAGCGTTGTTGAACTTCTAACGGGATGCCTGGGCCATTATCAGAAATACTGACAGCAATTCGATTGCTATTAAGCTGTTGGGTAATAATCACAATCTGGGGTTGCTGATTGGTTTCCTGTTCTAATAACGCATCGATCGCATTACTCAACAGATTCATAAACACCTGATTCAGTTGATTAATATGGCATTCGATCGGCGGCAGCTCAGCAAATTCCTTAATAATAGAAATATTCGGTTTGTAGCGATGTTGCAATAACAGGAGAGTATTTTCAATTCCGGTATGGAGATCGGAAACATGCATTTCCTGTTCGTCCAGTCGATAGAAATTGCGCAACGTCAGGACTAGTTCCCGAATGCGATCGGCTCCCAGTTTCATGGAATTAACGATGCGGGGCAAGTCTTCTAACGTGAACTCCAGATCGATCTCTGCTAATACGGATTGAATCTGCGGATGCTGGTCGGCCCCACTGGCCTGATACGCCTGAAGTAGCCCCAATATATCCCGGACATGCTCGTCTACATACGGTAGATTGCCATAAATAAAGTTAATTGGATTATTAATTTCGTGGGAAATTCCTGATAGCATCTGGCCGAGAATCGCCATTTTTTCCATCTGCACCATTTGCTGATGGATCCGTTGAGATTCGGCCAAGAGTTGCGCGAGATGGCGCCCTTGCTGCTCAATTTCCTCGGTCTGCTGATTCACTTTTTGCTGAAGCGTTGCATGGGATTGTTCCAATTCGGTAATCCAGTGAATCGCTTTGCCCAATACCACTGTTTGAGGAGCAATCACCAGTTCAGTCAGGAGCGCAAGGTAGGAAGCTGCCATTCTAGTCCGGGAATCGATCGTGAAAGGGAATATTGAACGGTCACGCAGTCAAGTTAGCTACTCAGTAATTACAGGGTTAAGGATGAGGTTTCAGCAACAAACGTTGCACAATTTAGATTCAGTTTAATCTCTAAGCTAAGTCAAATTGGGCACTTCGCCTATGAGGTTATAGCCATGCTTATGCAACAAGATACATCTGCCACTTGGCAGCGTCCTCGGTCAGCTGTAATAATGAAAAGAAAATGAAAACTTGACTTGGAGCCTGGATTGTTTGTGAAACCCTTTTCATCTGCCCCTAGCCAGCCCACCCTACAATTAGAGATTACCCCAGTCGAGCCGCTTCTTCATCATTCAGCTCCTCGCTGGGACTCTGCACCGACGCCAGGCTTATTGGTAGAGGAAAAGGAGCTTGCCCCAAAAATCGCAGAACCAAGCCCGATCGCTCCTCCCGCTCCATCCTCCCGCTCGATCTGGACCATTTTCACCTCTACATTTATTACGATTTTTCTGGCCGAGTTAGGAGACAAAACTCAGGTCTCTACTTTGTTAATGAGTGCTGAGTTTCACAAGCCCTGGGTGGTGTTTGCCGGTGCAGCAACAGCATTGATTACGACTAGTCTTTTAGGCGTTTTGGTTGGGCGTTGGCTCTCAACCCGGCTATCACCCAAAACCTTAGATACCGCCGCCGGCATTACCTTGGCCCTCTTGGCGGCTGGGCTGGTGTGGGATGTGTGCAGACTGTAAGGGAGCAGAACAACATGGATTGGCATCTCTTAGGACTTAGTTTTATTACTGTATTTCTGTCCGAGTTGGGCGATAAAAGCCAACTCGCCGCGATCGCGCTCAGTGGTGGGTCGCGTTCTCCCCGAGCAGTCTTTTTTGGGGCCGCCGCCGCTTTACTGGTCGCCAGTTTTTTAGGGGTGATTGTGGGCGAAGGCACAGCCCATCTCTTACCGGCCAAAGTTGTCAAAATTGTGGCGGCAATTGGGTTTACGGTGATGGCAATTCGCTTACTGCTCCCGAAATCTGAAACCCCAGAAGAAGTTAGCTAACTGTTGTCTAGATTCCAACTTCGGGCATTCAGACTTTGGCGTTCTAGAATAGAACTGTAGGCTGAATGTAAAGAATTATGGCTGCCAACGTTGAGATTTACACCTGGAGTACCTGTCCGTTCTGTATTCGGGCCAAAGCCTTACTCGATCGCAAAGGGGTAGACTACACCGAATATTGTTTGGATGGGGATGAGGCTGGTCGGGCAAAGATGGCTCAACGGGCAAATGGTCGCCGATCGCTGCCGCAGATCTTTATTAACGATCAACATGTCGGGGGTTGTGATGATCTCCATGCCCTGAACGCTCAGGGTAAACTCGATCCACTGTTAGCGAGTTAACCGGAGACACGCGATCGTGAAATTTACCTTTATTATTGACCCGATCCAAAAACTTGATCCGGGGCACGATACTAGCGTGGCCTTGATGGAAGCAGCGCAGGAATTAGGGCATGAAGTCTGGATTACCCAAGCGAATCAGTTGGGAGTAGTGCATGGTCGGGCAACGGCGCTGTTGCAACGGGTG
>DATNPU010000056.1:0-4891 GCA_036703105.1 Microcoleaceae cyanobacterium | reverse complement strand
AGCGATCGCGAGTATGAGCATCAATTACAACAGGATAGTAATGTTGCATACAATATTCTTACAGAGCAATATGATACCCCAATTTGGGCGCTGTCTCGATCGCAACAGATTGATGGCATTCTTTTAGAATTGCACTTCCCCCACTCCAATAGCATCCAGCTGCTTCGTCAACTCAAAGAACAGATGGGCGATCGCTGCCCACCGATCGTCGTGATTGACAGTGACGATGCAGAGGTAGCGGTGCGGGCATTCAAAAATGGGGCAGCGGATTATTTGGTGAAAGACCGGATGACCCCTGATGATTTGCGCCTATCGATGCATAGTGCGATCGAAAATGCTGAACTACGACGGAAACTGGAACGTAGTCAGGAACAGTTTCAAACATCGGTTGAGAATATGCTGGACTGCTTTGGCATCTTCTCAGCTATGCGGGATGAGTCGGGACAAATTGTAGACTTTCGGATTGATTATCTCAACGGAGCGGCGTGTGAAAACAACCGGATGCCGAAAGAAATGCAGATTGGTCGAGGGTTATGCGAGGTGTTGCCTGCTCATCGGGAGTCGGGGCTGTTTGATGAGTATTGCCGATTAGTTGAAACGGCTGAACCGTTGATCAAAGACGCGCTAATCTATGATGACAGTTATGGCGAGCAGCATCTGGTTCGGGCGTTTGATATTCGAGCCACCAAATTGAATGATGGGTTTGTCGCTTCTTGGCGAGATGTCACCGATCGCAAGCGCCTGGAATTGGAATTGAGCCACACAGTCACAGACCTACAACGACATGAGGCAGCGATTCAACAACTGAACCGGGATTTGACAAACCGGGTTGCTGAATTGCAAAGCCTGTTAGACATTATTCCTGTGGGTATTGCGATCGCCGACGATCCAAGTTGCACCCAGATGCAGAACAATGCCTACCTTCGACAACTGCTAGGCGTTGACCCCGGCAGCAACATCTCAAAGAGTGCGCCTGCTGATGAGCAGCCTCCCTATCGGGTTTTCCAGAATGGACAGGAAATACCCGCCGAGGATTTACCGATGCAAGTGGCTGTCAGATTGGGTATAGACGTGCGAGATGCCGAGTTTGACATTGTGTTGCCCAATGGCACGGTACACCAATTACTGTCCTATGCAACCCCCCTACGAGATGACCAGAATCAAATTAGAGGTGTAGTTGGAGCCTTTTTAGATATTACAGAACGTAACCAGGACGCAGCAGCTCTCAAAGTCAGCCAACAGCGCTATCGAGAGTTAGCCGAAGCCATGCCCCAAATGGTTTGGACTGCGGACGCAACTGGAGCGGTCAACTATTGGAATCAACGCTGGTACGAGTACACAGGGTTGAGTGAAGCAGAGTCGATGGGCTTAGCGGGAGCTAATACGGTTCACCCTAATGAACGCGATCGCACCTTAACGCGATGGAGTGAGGCGGTCGCGAATGGGGAGTCGTTTGAAATTGAATACCGGATTCGCCGCTGGGATAGCGAATATCACTGGTTTATCAGTCGAGCCATCCCAACGCGAGATAGTTGGGGACAGATAACAGGTTGGATTGGCACCGTTACCGATATCGATAACCAGAAGCGGTTAGAAGCAAGGCTGCTCAATGAGATCGTCAACCATCAGTACACTGAGCAAGATCTGCGTCGAGGCGAGGAGCGACTAAAGCTTGCTCAATTGGCAGGTGATGCAGGCTACTGGGATTGGGAAATAGGAACAAACAGGATCTTCTGGTCAACTGAATATTACTCGCTGTGCGGGCTTGACCCCGCTATACCGCCATCTTATGAAAACTGGTTAGCTAGCATTTTGGAAATAGACCGAGAGCGGGCGGATCGGGAAGTTCGCTCTGCCCTTGCAAGCCAGCAGAATGAAGTATGTTTTGAGTATCGCATTCATCACTCAATCCGGGGTGTGCGATGGCTACTAGCAAAGGGGCAAACCCGATTTAATGCCGCTGGACAGCTGGACGGAATGATTGGCTTTACCTTTGATATCACCGAGCGCAAGCAAGCCGAAATTGCCTTACGACAAAATCAGGAGCGACTTGACCTGGCAATGGAAGCCGCCAAGATGGGCAGTTGGGATTGGGATATTCAAACGGGTAAGGTCAACTGGTCTACCAATCTGGAGCATTTGTTTGGCATAGCGTCCGGTAGCTTTGATGGCCAATATGAAACCGTCAGAGCAATGATTCATCCAGATGATTTGTCCTGGGTTGAGCGAGCCATCGATCGCGCCGTTTATGAACGAGAAGAATATAACATTGAGTTCCGCTTTATTAAGCCAGATGGAACGGTGCGTTGGGCGTTGGGTCTGGGGCGAGTCTTCTATGACGCAACCGGGAATCCAGTCACGATGACTGGTGTCGATATGGATATTTCAGAGCGCAAACAGGTAGAATCAGCTCTGCGAGACAGTGAAGAACGATTCCGTAACATGGCAGATAATGCTCCTGTCATGATTTGGGTGACAAATGCTACAGGCTACTGCACGTATCTCAACCGGGGCTGGTATGACTTTACAGGTCAAACCGAGGAAACGGCACTGGGCTTCGGCTGGCTCAATGCAGTACATCCTGAAGATAAAGAACTTTCCAAAAATGTGTTTTTGAGCGCATTCGATCGTCAAGAGGCGTTGCGCCTAGAGTATCGGTTGCGGCGCAAGGATGGTGAATATTGCTCTTGCATCGATGCCGCAAGCCCCTGGTTCGGAGAACACGGGGAGTTGAAGGGCTATATTGGCTCTATCATTGATATTAGCGATCGCAAACTTGCCGAGGAAGCCCTGGCTGTCAACGAAGCGCGACTGCGAGGATTTGTAGATGCCGGTGTGATTGGGATTCTCTACGGCGATATCTACGGAAACATTCATGAAGCCAATGATGAGCTATTGAGAATCATTGGTTATACGCGAGAAGACTTGCAGACCGGCAATCTCTGCTGGATCGATATTACGCCACCAGAGTACCTATCACTTGATGAACAGGGAATTGCAGAAGCACGGGCAAACGGTGCTTGTACTCCTTACGAAAAGGAATACATTCGCAAAGATGGCAGCCGAGTTCCAGTTCTCATCGGTTATAGCCTGGTTGGTGAGGTAAGAGAAGACACAGTTGTGTTTATTCTCGATTTGAGCGGTCGCAAACAAGCAGAAGAAGCCCTACGCCAATCTGAGGAACGCTATCGAACCTTGTTCGAGTCCATTGATGAAGGTTTTTGCGCTATCGAAATGCTGTTCGATCGGGAGAATAAGCCAATCGATTATCGCTTTTTGGAAACCAACCCAGCATTTGAGAAGCACACGGGACTAACAAATGTCACGGGCAGAAGGATGCGCGAGTTGGTTCCAAATCATGAAGACTATTGGTTTGAACGTTACGGCAATGTTGCGCGAACAGGTACACCCAGTCGCTTTGAGAGTCGGGCCGAAGCCATGAACCGCTGGTACGACGTTTATGCCTTTCGGTTTGGGCAGCCAGAGAGCCGTAAAGTTGCCGTGCTTTTCAATGACATCAGCGATCGCAAACTTGCCGATCGAGAACGAGAGCAACTGTTGGTAGAAGAAAAAGCAGCCAGAGCAGAAGCCGAACGCGCCAACCGTATCAAGGATGAATTTCTAGCGGTTCTTTCCCACGAATTGCGATCGCCACTAAACCCTATCCTGGGTTGGACAAAGTTGTTGCAAATGCGTAAGTTTGACGAAACTAAAACGGCCCAAGCTCTTGCCACGATCGAGCGGAATGCCAGAGTACAGACTCAACTGATTGACGATCTGCTGGATGTTGCCAAAATTTTGCGCGGTAAGCTGAGCCTGAATCAGATCTCTGTGAATCTGTCTTCTGTCGTTGAATCGGCGATCGAAACCGTCGAAACAGCCGCCGCCACTAAATCCATTTCACTTCATCCCGTATTACCCAATATTGGACAAGTGTCCGGTGATGCCGCCCGCCTTCAGCAAATTGTCTGGAACTTGTTGTCTAACGCCATCAAATTCACTCCCAATGGTGGACGAGTAGACATCCAGCTAAATCGGGTCGGAAACCAGGCAGAAATTACGGTGAGGGACACGGGTAGAGGCATCAGCCCAGACTTCCTTCCCCACATTTTTGAATCTTTCCGGCAAGAAGATGGCTCGATTACTCGCAAATATGGGGGATTAGGACTGGGATTAGCGATCGTTCGTCAATTGGTTGAGGCTCATGGCGGTACCATTACGGCGGATAGTTCGGGTGAAGGGTTAGGAGCCGCGTTTAGGGTTCGATTGCCATTGCTGGATGTTGCACCGGAAATCCAGCAGACGGATGAGTTACCACCAGAAGAACTCGACCTTACAGGAATTCGAGTCATTGCTGTCGATGACGATCCCGATGTCCGTGAGCTATTGACGGTATTACTGACCCAATATGGCGCAGAGGTATTGACGGCTGCCTCGGCGGTAGAAGTGCTGGCAAATTTGGCATCATTTCAGCCCAATGTATTAGTCAGTGATATTGGCATGCCCGACGTTGATGGCTATACCCTGATCCAACAGGTTCGCGCTTTACCTTCCGCTCAAGGAGGACAGATTCCAGCGATCGCTCTGACTGCCTATGCTAGAGAAGGCGATCGCGATCGAGCTATAAGCAGTGGTTTTCAACGGCACGTAACCAAGCCCCTTGAGCCAGAACAGTTAGTTCAAGCAGTGTTGACACTTACACGCAGTAAACTCAATCATTCCATGAACCAAAATTATTCAGTTTAACCGATCGGCTATTTCACTTACTGCGAAAAAGTGCTTTGACAGTCGTGTAACTAACTAGCGAGTGACACTTGCCATGCTTAAAAAATCAGCTACGTGTACTGCAATGTCTTGCCAGAGTAACGAGCGATTCGCGACGCACGAGAGG
>DATNPU010000050.1:0-13887 GCA_036703105.1 Microcoleaceae cyanobacterium | reverse complement strand
ACTCTGATGGGCATTCATGCCGTGCGAATTCTGTTTGCTCGTCCACTGCCTCCTCCAGAGCCGTTGTCTCTCGATGCTGAGGGTAATCTGCCCAAGGTGTCACTGTTGGTGGCAGCGAAAAACGAGGAGGCGGTGATTGGTCGGTTGGTGAAAATGCTGTGCAACCTCGATTACCCCAGTGATTGTTATGAACTCTGGGTGATCGATGATTCCAGCACGGATCAAACTCCGAAAGTATTGGAAAAACTGACCCAAGAGTACAAGCAACTGCGGGTGTTCAATCGTCCGGCAGGTTCAAGTGGTGGCAAATCTGGGGCATTGAATCAAGTTCTACCCCTGGTAAAAGGCGACATTATTGGGGTATTTGATGCGGATGCTCAGGTGCAACCCGATCTGCTGCGCCGAGTACTGCCTCTGTTCCGGCGAGAAACTTTAGGAGCGGTTCAGGTTCGCAAAGCGATCGCCAACCCACCCAAGAATCCCTGGATTCGAGGACAAATTCTAGAAATGTCTCTAGATGCCTACTTCCAGCAACAACGGATCGAGATCGGGGGCATTGGAGAACTGCGAGGCAATGGTCAGTTTGTTCGGCGAGCTGCCCTGGAAAGTTGTGGTGGTTGGAATGAGGAAACCATCACCGACGATTTGGATTTAACCATTCGGTTACATCTACATCGCTGGGATATTGAGTGCACAACCATTCCAGCCGTGCAGGAGGAAGGCGTTACAACCGCGATCGCATTGTGGCATCAACGCAATCGTTGGGCAGAAGGAGGGTATCAACGCTATCTGGACTACTGGCAACCGCTGGTACGAAACCGGATGGGAACCTCAAAAACCCTTGATCTAATCATGTTCTGGATTACGCAGTATTTCCTGCCAACCGCTGCAATTCCTGATCTGTTGATGGCCGTGCTGCGCAATAGTCCGTTAATTTACGGGCCGATCGCCAGTCTAACCGTCACCCTATCGATTTTAGGCATGTTATTTGGACTGCGGCGAGTCCGCCGGGCCGAACGAGCGATCGCCCAATCTAGTGCGGCTGATTCCTTAACTCCCTCTCTCTCGTCGGAACCTCGGTTAGGGATAATTGCTAATCTATTCCAAGCCTTATATGGGGTGTTGTATATGTTCCACTGGTTCCCGGTGGTGGCAAGTACAACCGCTCGAATGGCAGTACGTCCGAAGCGCTTGAAATGGGTGAAGACGGTTCATTATGGCCATGAAGAACTGGTGGAACCGCCGATCACTTCCAACTAGCGACCAAACGTAATCTTTGTAATCATAGAGGGCGAACTACTCGCCCTTTTTTCATGGCTGCAACTAATGAGGTAATAACGGCAGAATTAAGGTGACAAAGTAGAACACTAAGGGAGCTGTAAACACGTAACTATCGGCGCGATCGAGGATGCCACCGTGACCAGGGATAAGCTGACCAGAATCTTTAACTCCAGCATCTCGTTTCATCATGGATTCGGTTAAGTCACCTAGCAAGCTTGCCATGCCAATCAGGAGACCTAATGCGGCTCCGGTGGCTGGCCACCCTGCCCACCCCAAATACCAAGACCCAGAAATTGCCACAGCAATACTCGCGGTAACCCCGAAGACGGCTCCTTCAACGGTTTTCTTGGGACTGATGTCTGATAAGCGAGTCCGACCAAAGGATTTGCCAAATAAATACGCCCCAATATCGGCTGCCCAAATGCAGAGAAAAGCCAGGAGAACCGTGGTTAATCCCTGCGGGTAGGCACTTAAGCTCAGCCAGTCTTGGGGAAAAAAGCCATCAAGGGGTAAGTTACTCACTTCCATTTGACCGAGCGATCGCAGTCTCACCCAATAGCTCGGCAGATAGCCCCCGTAGAACAGTCCCATGATTGAGGCTGAAATATCGGCGATCGTGGCGAATTTGGGCTGAAACAACAGATAAAAGCAGATAAATGTCCCAGCAACCGGAAAAATGGCATCTGCCAACGTGGGGGACAGGTTGGAAATAATCAATAAGGCTTGACTGACGGCCAGCGTTGTTTTAGCGGCTGGGGCAATCCCCTTGGCCCTGGCAAGCTGGAAATACTCTAATTGTCCTAAATAAATAATGATGCCGAAGCCGATCGTGAAATACCAGCCGCCTAACAAAATCATCGTTAAGGCAACAACGATCGCAACAATTCCACTTAGAATCCGAGGCCAGGGCATAGGACGTAGTTCGCTCAGGATGAAAGATCACGGCATGATTAACTTCTCGACCAGGTAGTACGAGCCAATTAGCGATCGCCCCTACTCATAACTCAATTCTGGATCTGATTGAAGCCACGATTCGATCGAAGTTAAGCAACCTTTGGAACACTTTAGCGGATTTGACCTCTCTTGAGACGGTTGACAGCAGGCCACCTGCAATTCTTCCACTTAAAGACAAATTCTCTCTCAAGGTCGCTATTTAGACAGATGTTTGTCGGTCAGGCGAAATTTAGGCTAGTAGGGTGACCATTAGTAATCGTAATCATGATTTATACTCCTGACCCACCTTTTCCCACTCCTAATCCCTTACCTGGCCCCAGTCCTGTGCCCGAACCCATTCCCGGGCCTGCCCCTGAGCCTATTCCATCTCCTGTGCCTGAACCTATTCCAGGCCCTGCTCCTGAACCTGTCCCTGCACCGATTCCGCAACCCGTACCTGCGCCAATTCCGCAGACAGTTCCTTAGACTATGCCAAAATTGTGAAGCCAAAATTTACAATAGAGGTTGCCATGCACTCCGTCGATCGGGCGGAGTCGTGTTTATTACGGGTCAACCTGAGAGCAGAAATCTAATGTTAAGAGCTGGAATTGTTGGACTGCCCAATGTCGGAAAATCAACTTTATTTAATGCCCTGGTGGCAAACGCCAAGGCCACTGCGGCCAACTTTCCGTTCTGCACGATCGAACCAAATACTGGAGTGGTGGCAGTCCCCGATTCGCGCTTGCAGGTGTTAGCGGATATTTCGAAGTCGGCTGAAATTCTTCCAGCTCGGGTAGAGTTTGTCGATATTGCTGGATTAGTCAAAGGGGCGAGTAAAGGCGAGGGCTTAGGTAATCAATTTCTGGCCAACATTCGGGAAGTGGATGCGATCGCCCATGTGGTGCGCTGTTTTGAGAATGATGACATTATTCATGTGGCCGGCTCTGTGGATCCGCTGCGCGATATTGAGGTGATTAACCTGGAATTGGCCTTGGCGGATTTGGGACAAATTGAGAAACGGCTCGATCGGGCCCGGAAACAAGCCAGAGGTAACAAAGAGATTCAGGCCGAAGTTGAAGCCTTAGAAAAGCTATTACCTGTGTTGAATGAAGGTAAACCGGCGCGATCAGTCGAGCTGAAAGAAGAAGAAGAACTGGCTATCAAACCATTGGGTCTCCTCACCCGCAAACCGATTATTTATGTCACCAATGTTTCGGAAGATGACTTGGCGACTGGGAATGAGTGGGTGGAACAGGTACGGGCGATCGCGGCCTCGGAGAATGCTCAGGTGGTGGTAGTTTCAGCTCAGGTCGAGTCGGAACTGATTGATTTACCTGCCGAGGAACAGGCTGATTTTCTAGAATCACTAGGTGTTGCCGAAGGGGGGCTGAAGTCTTTGATCCGGGCCACCTATGAATTATTAGGGCTACGCACCTACTTCACGACTGGGCCCAAAGAAACCCGCGCCTGGACGATTCATGCGGGCATGTTGGCGCCTCAGGCTGCCGGGGTGATTCACTCTGACTTTGAGCGCTGCTTTATTCGGGCAGAAACGATCGCCTATGCGGATTTAGTCGCCAGTGGTTCAATGAAAGCGGCGAAGGATAAAGGCTTAGTCCGAAGTGAAGGCAAGGAATATGTGGTGGCAGAAGGGGATGTCATGCACTTCCTGACCAGTGCTTGAACCGATCGCCCAGATCTCCGACTCCTTGAAAAAGTCGGAGATCTGCAACGTGAAGGATTTACTACTGTAAGCCTAGCCAGGCCAACAACCCTTGTTTAGTCAATAGCTCAATCAGAATCAACCCCAAAAAGCCCAGCATGGCAAAGCGGGCGTTAGTTTGCTCAGAATAGGGGGTCCAGCCAAAGGCGGGTTCTGGTTGATGGTTGGGTTCGGTGGGGGGTGGAGAGGACTTAGGGGGAGTGTCGGCGCTCATGATTAACCTCCTACAGGTTCGGGCGTATCTGATGCTACCTCGAACTGGAGCGGTTGATCTAAGCCTTTGACTGACTCAATCAGCGATCGCACAGTGGCAGTGCCCTCAGAAGCTTCAAATCGTCCAGGAAACTTGCGACGCACAATCATCCGAATACCCACCGGAGCCAAACTGAGAATGCCCTTGAGATCGCGGAAGGAATTTCCCACGACTTTCAGGCCAAACAACCGTTCGTCAATCCAGCCCCCTTGTTTCACCAGTTCAATTAAAACTTTGCGGTGACGAATGGAGCGACTGGCTTGATCGTCTTTACGTTCCAAAATGTAGTTTTTAATTTTACCGATTTGATCGAGTGGGGCAACCTCCATCGGACAGACCGCATTACAGTAATAGCAACGTGTACAGCCCCAAACTCCGGCAGTTCCCTGGTTATACGCTTCCAACCGGTTTTCGGTTTGGGCATCTCGGGTATCGGCAACCATGCGGTAGGCCTTGGCTAAAGCATGAGGCCCGACAAAGGTGGGATCAAATTCCCGTGCATTACATTCGGAATAACAGGCTCCACACAAAATGCAATTACCACTTTGGTTTAACCGCGATCGTTCTTCGGGAGTTTGCAAAAATTCTCGTTCGGGCACTTGCCGAGCAGCGGTACTGACATAGGGATCGATCGCCTTCAAATTGCTCCAAAAACTTTGCATATCAACGACGAGATCCTTAATGACGGGCATATTTCCCATCGGAGCGACAGTAATTTCTGGGATAGTATCGCTGTTTGGAGATGACTGACCCAACCGCTTCAATTCACTACCAACATTTTCTTTACAGGCCAGTGCGGATCGGCCATTAATTCGCATGGAACAACTGCCACAAATTGTATTGCGACAATTTTTCCGAAAAGCTAATGTCCCGTCTTGCTCCCACTTAATCTGGTTTAAACAATCCAAAATTGTGCTGCTGGGATCAACATCCAGGGTGTAGGACTGAATTCTGAGTGCTGTTGTGGGATCTTGCCGAATAACTTTAAAGATAATTTGCATTCTGACTAGGGTTTTACGCCAAACCCAAAGAAGTGTTCAATCTTTAATTCGGGTTCAAAGAAAACTATTGTCAACAAAAGTTTTTCTGACTTGCCCTCAGCCAACTCCAGGGAGATGTATCGAGGTTTAGCGAAGACTCACTATTAGTCCACCCGAACATCCTGATTCTAACCGACGGCTGAATCCGGAATCAGTGCGCTTACGGTGAAGTAGGTATCTTCATTAACAAAATTTTGTTACAGTTAATCCGTTTAGGACGTTTTTAGAGGCGACTTCAGGAAATACCCTGCCGATACTTTTGACTACTGTGCAGCAGGAAAAGTTTATTCACAAACCTCATGACCCTGCTGTAGCCATCGCCTATCAGGATAAAGACCGTAAAGAGTGGAACCAGACAAGGCTACTGCCAGAGCTCATTTTCGCAATTCGGATAGCAGCATTTCCATTATTTGATTAAGTTATCAACCTGGCCTGATCTGGCCCGATCAAGAAGTGACTTGATTAAAGCAATCCGCTTCTTTATATTTGTTTTAATAATCTTAATGTTGTACACCTTTTCGCGATCGTAGGCTCGGCTTTACAGGTATAGCAATGCCGCTAGCTGTCACCGACTCGCGATCATTCGTTTAGTAGACTAACGTTCTTCTTGATAGTGATTTACTGAGTTAGTGTGATGATTAACAATTAATGTGAATTCGAAATCAAAAGTATGAATGATAGAATTTCTAGATAGCTAATTGCTAAAATCTAGGAATTTGGGGATATATTTTTAATAGTGCAAGGTATATCCTTAACCAGCTATTCTTCGCCCTGAAGTTCTCAGGATATTTGTAGAGAGATGACTGAAACCCCAACGGCTCCCTTGACAGGAAAAGCTTTACTTCAAAAAGTAAAAGAACTGTCACACTTACCACGACGCGAAACAGCCAAACGTTGTGGTTACTACACCCTCACTAAAAATAGCCAGACTCGTGTTAATCTGACTGATTTTTATGATGCCTTATTAGTTGCGAAGGGGATTCCTCTCAATCCCGAAGGCACCAAGGATGGGCGTGGGCGCGAACCAACTTATCGTGTTAGTGTCCATAAAAATGGTCAAATTGTCATCGGGGCTGCCTATACTCAAGCGATGGGGTTAAAGCCAGGAGATGAGTTTGAGATTAAATTGGGTTATAAGCACATTCGGTTGATTCAACTGGATGTCGATGATAGCGATGAAAATGGTGCTTCATTAGAATAGGCCGATCGTTTTTCCTCGGGTCTCATCCGATATCACCCATTACCGCCAATCCAATTCGCTCCTGTCCGTAGTGTGGCGATCGCTGACCAATTTAGATGCTAAAAGAGCGCTCTTGCTGGTTCATCTCTCACCAGTGCAATGCAGTTGAGCTGTAATGTTGAGCTAAACCAGACGTTTCCTGATCCGAAATTCACAGGTGTTCTGAGTCTTTAAGCATGGCACTGTTAAGCCCCAAGAGATGGGAACATCCGTTCAAGGTTATGGCAGTCTTCAAACCAGTAATCAAATAAGGTTGGGTGATGAGAAATTTGGCCATAAAAATTTCTCATCATCCCAATAGAACGAGTAATCATCTCCACTTTTTTCTCTAACCAAAATGGTAGGTTTGGCAGCAAGTAACGTCCTGGATCAGCGGATTGCTGCTCTACCTGCCTGGATTCAAATCACCTTATTTTTTGCGGTTTGGCTGTTACTTTGGTGCCCAATCGCGATTCCGGTTGCCATTGCGATTCAATGGAGGCCACCACAACCCATTACCCAACTACAAAAATTACCGCTCGTTGCTTCCCTTTATGCGATCGCGCCATTAGTTTTATGGCTGGCAGCGTGGTTGACAGCACAACCCTTTTCAGTCTATGGCCTGAGTTGGGATCTGTCATTTCTGCGATCACTCGGCATGGGATTCATGATTAGCCTTGGAGGCCTGATCGCATTATTTGGTTGTCAGCAACTTGTCGGTTGGCTCACCTGGAATCGCGATCGGTGGCCTCAGCTAAAATCGGGTTTACTACCCACATTATTATTAGGATGTTGGGTTAGTTTGACTGAAGAACTGATATTTCGCGGATTCCTGCTCAACCAGTTACAACAGGATTATGCGGCCTGGTTAGCGGCAGTTCTATCTAGCCTAATTTTTGCCCTGCTGCATCTGGTCTGGGAAGGACGCACGATCGCCCCGCAACTCCCTGGACTTTGGCTCATGGGCATGGTGCTGGTCCTATCCCGCTGGCTAGATCAAGGAAGTTTAGGCATTGCCTGTGGGCTACATGCTGGCTGGATTTGGGGTATTGCTAGCCTTGATACGGCTGAAATTGTTCAATACACTGGGCGCGGCTCAGAATGGCTTATAGGTTTAGCTGGAAAGCCTCTAGCAGGCGGGATTGGTCTACTATTAATGTTGCTTACCGGAGGAGGGTTGATCATGGCGCAACAATTGAATTAAGCCTCATTGTGCTGCCTCTTGATTCTCCCCATCTCCCTCATCTCTATATCTCTGCTCCATCACTACTAACGTGACTGGATTTAAGGGCGAAAAGCGGGTGAGATTTGCGATCGCGACTGAACGCGAGAGTTGCACCTGGAGTAACTGATGTTCCCAGCTATCATGCTGAGTGAGCCACGATAAGGTTGTCCCTAAATGTTCTAGGGTGGCGAGGGCCAGAACAATTCGACCATGAGGCGAGAGTCGATCGCAACAAGTATCCAAGATGGTAGTTAGATTGCCACCACTACCGCCAATAAAGATGCGATCAGGAGTCGGTAATGATGCCAAAATTGCTGGAGCTGCACCATGAATTGCGATCACATTTGGCACTTGTAAGCGCTGACAATTTTGCTGAATTAAGGTGATGCCAGCCGTTGTTCTTTCGATCGCATAAATTTTAGAACTCGGACATAGGCGAGCAATTTCTACGGAAACGGAACCTGTACCTGCCCCAATATCCCAAACCACTTGGTTGGGTTGTAAGGCTAGTTCACCTAATGCCAGAATTCGGACTTCCCGTTTGGTCATCAGTCCAGGACGGTCGCTGAAGCTGTGAAATTCGCGATCGGGCAAGCCTAAAATTGCCAATTTGTCTAACTGGGGGGATGGCATGGCCTCAGTTTGCCGGAGTAAAACGACCACATTTAATGGCGCAAAGGTTGGTAAATCATCACTAATCTGAGACATTTCCGTAATCCGTTCATCACTGCCCCCCAAATTTTCACAGACCCAGATTTGATAGCGGCTCGGTAAATTGAGGGACTCAACTAACGCGGCGATCGCAGCAGGTGTGTTCGTCCCATCCGTTAAAACCGCGAGTTTATCAGTACTTTGTTGTAAGGCTTGAATTAAGGCATCGAGCGATCGACCGTGGATGCTAATAAATCGGGTATCTTGCCAGGGCAGTTTTAACCGACTAAAGGCAAGTTGTACCGAACTGAGATGGGGATGGAAGGTAAGGTGTTCAGCCGGAAAGTGAGCTAAGAGTAATCGTCCCAGTCCGAAAAAGAGGGGATCGCCAGAGGTAAGAATGACGATCAAGGGGGATGGGGAAGATGGGGAAGGTGAAGAAGATGGGGATGAAGGGGCAGCGAGTTGCTGCTGGATTTGGGCGATCGCAGTGCTGAGATCGTTTAACACCAGACGATCGGCGGGATGGGCCGGAAAGTAGCTGAGATGGCGATCGCTCCCGACTAATAGCGTAGCTTGGGTAATTAACTGTTGGATGGATTCCGGCAAGCCTGCTGCCCCATCTAAACCAATGCCGACAACATGAATTTGGGACATGAATCAAGGCGAAAATTAGATGCCAGTAAGATATAACAGGATGCCATATATCAATGGATGCCTTGCATGTTAGGTCAGTTTTGGCGATCGCCTCTGCGATTTCTCAGTTTATTTTGTCTGTGTTTACTGCTGGTGGTTAGTTGTGGGCGGTCAGTACCCGATCTGGGACGGACACCACCGGGTAGCCCTAACCGGATTGTCCTAGGTACCACGGCTCAGGTCAGTACGATCGATCCGGCAGATGCTTACAGCAGTTTTGCGGGAGCGTTGCTCTATAACCTGGGCGATCGGCTATATAGCTATAAGCTGGGCACAACCGAATTAGAACCACAACTTGCGACCGCATTACCGACAGTTAGCGCCGATGGTTTAACCTATAAAATTCCTCTGCGTCAAGGGGTCGTGTTTCACGATGGCACTCCATTTGATGCGATAGCGATGGCATTTTCTCTAAATCGGTTTATTCAAAATGCTGGTTCCCCGGCTTTTTTGTTATCGGATTTAGTTGAATCAGCGCAAGCTTCAGCCAAGCATGAACTGACGATTAAATTGAAAAAACCATTTGCCGCTTTTCCGGCTCTATTAGCATTTTCCGGTGCAGCGGCTGTTTCTCCCAAAGCTTATGAAATTAAGGAAGGCTCCTTTCAGCCTGATCAATTTGTTGGCACGGGACCCTATAAATTAGTCCGATTTGGTACAGATCAAATTCAGCTGGATGCTTTTGACCAATATTGGGGGAAAAAGCCGACGAATCAAGGTATTGATATTCAAGTTTTTTCTAGCCCAGCCAATTTATTTAATGCCTTTCGGACTGGGGCAGTGGATGTGGCTTATCAAGGTTTGGCCTTAGAGCAGATCCGCAGTTTACAAGATGATCTGGCAACCACAGGTTGGCAAATTTTGGAAAAGTCAGGTAGTGGGATTGACTATTTGACGCTGAACCTGAAATCCCCACCACTAGACAAGTTGGAAGTGCGGCAAGCGATCGCGGCTATGATCGATCGTCCGGTGTTACAAGACCGCGTGTTTCAAGGCCAAATTGATCCTCTCTATAGTCTGATTCCAACTACACTTCCAGATCAAAAACCAATTTTTCAACAGGCATATGGCGATCGTAATAGTGTGAAAGCCAGGGAGTTATTAACGAAAGCGGGATACTCGTTAGCAAATCCGTTGAAGGTAGAATTCTGGTATCGCTCGAATGTCACAAACGATCAATTAGCCGCGATTACTTTAAAGGCGATCGTCAACAAACAACTGAATGGCTTGATGCAATTGCAATTAAATAGTGTGGAATCAACTACCGCCTATAAGAATCTGGATAAAGGGGCGTATCCCATGTTCTTGCTAGACTGGTCAGCCGATTTCTTTGATCCCGACAACTACATTCAGCCATTTATGGAATGTGCGAAAGGCTCAGCTAAAACAGGTTGTGAAGATGGGGCAAGTTTTGGGCAGGGTTCCTATTACTATAGCGATCGAGCAAATCAGTTAATTGATCAAAGTCGTAAAGAACAAAATCCCACCACGCGTAAACAGGTCTTTGCGGAAATCCAAAATCTCTTAGCGCAAGATGTGCCCTTTATTCCGCTTTGGCAAAATAAAGACTTTATGTTCGTCCAAAAATGGATTCAAGGTGCCAGCTTAGAAGTCACCCAAAAAACCCCCTTCTGGACATTACAGAAATCCGCTTAGGAATGGGGATGAAATAATATCAATTGGTTTGTGAATGTGACCCATTAGATCCCCCTGCCTCCGGCATTCCTCTGATCAAGGCGGACTGAGGGGGATCGGTTTGGGGCAAAAAATGGCTGTTGTGCGCCCCTTAGGCACTGAAGTATTTGGCTGTTGGATGATAAGTAATCATCGCTGTTGTGGATTGCTCTGGATACAGTTGCTCACTTTCATCCATGTGTAAGCCAATGCGATCGGTGCCTAACAATTCCAACTGTTTGTACTGATTGTGAATATTCGGACAAGCCGGATAGCCGAAGCTATAACGCGATCCTTGATAGCGTTGGGCTAACACATCCCGAATATTGTCGGGATCTTGACCACCAAGGCCTAATTCTCGACGAATTCGGGCATGGGTCCACTCCGCTAAGGCTTCAGCAATTTGGACTGATAACCCATGAAAATACAGGTAATCGGTGTAATTGTTTGCTTTAAATAGCTCTTGGGCATATTCCGTGGCTTTCTCTCCTGCTGTCACTGCTTGCATTGGGAAGACATCAATCTGTCCTGAGTCCTTCGCAGCATAGAAATCAGCAATACAGTAACGGTTCATCGATCGCTGGCGGGGAAATGTCCAGGTCACTAGCGGTAATTGATCAGTCAGCGAACCACCATTAGCCATCACAGTAGGATTATACAAATGCACCGAATTACCTTCTGACTGACAGGGGAAGTAACCATAGACCACTTGAAGCTGGAGCAGGTTTTCCTCCACAATTCGGGCTTTCCAGGTTTCTAAGATCGGATACACCTTCTCCTGCAAAAACTGATCGTATTCTTCCCGTGATTGTTCACGCGGTTTGCGGAACTGCCATTGGCCGGCGATCAGCGCTTGCAAATCCAGATACCAGAACACTTCATCCCACGGCAGATCAGCCGGATTGAGGATCTGTGTGCCCCAGAACGGTGGGGTCGGACGTGGAATATCGGCGGCAACGGCCTGCGATCGGGCTGTATCAACGACTGTAGGCGCAACATCCCCCATTTGGCTTTCTAGCGATTCTGAGCCTTCACTATCCGCATCTGCCGCAATCCGACTCTTGGGCGCTTCCGCAAACTCATCCAAAAAGCCCTGGAGGTCGTCCCATTTACCCGCCAGTTTGGCCGGCATCAGCTTGTCCATGAAATGGAGATCCGAGAACGCATCTTTCCCGTAGATCACCTGGCCTTTGTAGGTGTTTTGGCAATCTTCGTGGACAAATTTCGGGGTGAGAGCCGCGCCCCCTAAAATCACGGGGACGGTAATGCCACGATCGTTGAATGCCTGCAAATTTTCTTTCATGAAGGCCGTGGATTTCACCAGCAAACCACTCATGGCAATACAGTCGGCTTTGTGTTCGTAATAGGCATCAATAATGGTATCGACAGGTTGTTTAATGCCGAGATTGATCACCCGATAGCCGTTATTGGACAGAATGATGTCTACTAAGTTCTTACCAATGTCATGCACATCACCTTTAACCGTGGCAATGATCACCGTTCCCTTGGCCTGTCCTGCTTCCGACTTTTCCATGTGCGGTTCCAGGTAAGCTACAGCCGATTTCATGGTTTCGGCAGATTGCAGCACAAACGGTAATTGCATTTGCCCCGACCCGAATAGTTCCCCCACCACTTTCATGCCGTCTAGCAGAAATGTATTGATGATTTGTAGGGGAGGATACTGGGTTAACGCTTCGTCTAGAGCTGTTTCTAGCCCCATCCGTTCGCCATCAATAATATGGCGCGGCAAGCGTTGTTCCAGGGGGAGATCGGTCAAAGAATCTTTGGAACGCGCCTCTTTCGCAGACACCCCTTCGAACAATTTCGTCAGTTCCGTCAGGGGATCGTAGACACAAATGTCGCCCTCAAATCGTCGTTGATCATGAATCAACTGATGGCAAACTTCCTGATGATGTGGCTCGATTTTGGCTAGCGGCAGAATCTTGGCGGCACTGACGATCGCGGCGTCCATCCCGGCTTGCATCGCTTCATGCAAGAACATTGAGTTCAGCACAATCCGGGCTGCCGGACTCAACCCAAAGGACACATTTGACACACCGAGAATAATGTGGCAACCGGGTAACTGTGTCCGAATTTGCCGAATTGCCTCGATCGTGGCGCGTCCATTGGCTCGGTCTTCTTCAATCCCCGTCGAGATTGGTAACGCTAACGGATCAAAGAATATCTCATGAGCCGGAATGCCAAATTCCACCGCTTGTCGATAAGCCCGCTGGGCAATCTGGAATTTCTTCTCAGCCGTCCGTGCCATGCCATCTTCATCGATCGTTCCCACAACGACTCCGGCTCCGTAGGTCTTCGCCAATTCCAATACTTTGAGGAAACGTGGCTCGCCATCTTCGTAGTTGGTGGAATTGAGAATGCACTTGCCGCCTGCTACCTTGAGCCCAGCTTCCATCTTTTCCCATTCCGTCGAGTCCAGCATCAACGGTAGGGTGACATTGGTTACGAGGCGCGACACAATCTCGTGCATATCAGCAACGCCATCGCGACCGACATAGTCCACGTTGACATCTAAGACATGTGCTCCTTCTTTTACCTGAGATCGGGCGATCGACACTAAGCCATCCCAATCTTCGGCATTGAGCAGTTCCCGCACCTTCTTGGAACCACTGGCATTTAACCGCTCACCCACAATCAAGAAGGAGTTGTCCTGCTCATAGGGTTGCGCCGCATAAATGGACGCCGCCGATGGCACAAAGTTTAACGCCGGACGAACCGAAGTGGCCGAGCGATCGACGGCCCCATTTGCCAAACTTCCCATCTCCTGCTCTCCCCGCACTGGGCGAGCTTTTGGCTTCAAGGTTGTCGCCGCTTCTGCCAGTTGGTGAATATGGTCGGGACGCGTCCCACAGCAACCCCCAATCACCTGCACTCCCAAATCTTCGACAAAGTGCATGAGGGCTAGCCGCAACTCCATCGGGGTCAGTTTGTAGTGGGCATGACCTCCCACGTTTTCGGGAATCCCGGCATTGGGAATACAGGAAACCACGAACGGCGAGTATTGGCTCAAATATTTAATGTGATCCGCCATGCGATCGGGACCTGTGGCACAATTTAGCCCCAAAATATCGATCGGGTAGGGTTCTAAAATTGTCAGCATGGCACCAACATCGGAACCAACTAGCATCGTGCCGGTGGTTTCCATGGTGACGGAGACCATTAACGGTCGGC
>DATNPU010000033.1:0-3618 GCA_036703105.1 Microcoleaceae cyanobacterium | reverse complement strand
CTGCCCATCAATCGACGCCCTCTTCCCCACCGCCTATCTCCGCCTCTCCACCTGCCTCAATTTCCTCATCTCCCCTATCCCCCTTATCTCCCCCACCCACCCCCTCACTGACTCCTTCTCCTCCCCCTCCCACAGTCAACTCCGATCGCCTATTACAACACCTACAAGCGCTTAACTTTAATCGGTATACCTCCGACGATCGTGCCCGTGCCCGCGAATACCTGGCGCAAACTCTGGCAAGTTTTGGCTGGCAACCAGAGGCGCAATCCTTTAAGGCCGGGGTGAATCTCGTGGCCCGACGGATAGGCAGTGATCCAGCTAAGGGGAAGATTCTAGTAGCGGCCCATTATGATACAGTTCCAGGTTCACCGGGAGCCGATGATAATGCCAGTGCGATCGCGGCAATTTTGGAACTGGCGCGCTTGTTTGGTCACTGGGATACGACCGGACGATCGTTGCAACTTGCTTTATTTGATCAGGAAGAAACGGGATTACGTGGAAGTTTGGCGTTTGCTGCCGATCCAGCCAATTTGCGGCAGATTGAGGGCGTGATCAATCTAGATATGGTGGGCTACGCCTGCTACACGCCAGGATGCCAGCAGTATCCCCAAGGTTTACCTGTGACGCCACCCAGTATTCAAGGTGACTTTATTGCTGTAGTTGGCGATCAAGAACATTTACCCTTGCTGAATGCCTTTCAAAATCAACCTCCTGAGACTGAGTTACCCCCAGCTTTAACCTTGCCTGTACCGCTGAAAGGGCTACTGACTCCCGATGTTCTCCGAAGTGATCATGCGCCCTTCTGGGCCAAGAATATTGGGGCAGTTTTAGTGTCTGATACAGCGAACTTTCGCAATCCCCATTACCATCAATCGAGTGATACGTTGGCCACGATCGACCCCACATTTTTAACTGGTGTAACTCAACGAGTTGTCAATGTGGTGCATGGGTTATTAAACAGCCAGGCTAGTTTGGCCACGCCGATTGAGAACGATCACACGGATCAAGCGACGAAATCACAAGCTTCCTAGTAGCACGATCGCACCAATCAAAACTGCGACTGAGCAGAATCAGAATAGCTCTTACACACCTGTGCTGCCATGAGATTGCTAAAACTGATTTTCGTGATTTGTTTGATTACGATCGGCGTGAATTATTTCAAGCTTGGTAAAGGTACGGCAAACGCGGGTAGTTCAGCTGGGTTTGTGGCGGTGACGAATCCTGAAGGATTTAATCCGGCTCAAGTGGTCGTCATTGGCCCGAACTGTACGAGTGCCGCCGGACAACGAACTCGGGCTTTGATCGCACAACTGGCCCAGGCGCGTGTGCCTTATATGCAGACCTCTGACTTTTCGGTTACGGCTTCTGAGGATGTGCAAGGGTTATATCGATTGCAAGAAGTGATGCAAGGGGATGCCCCGATCGTGTTTGTGCATGGTAAGGCTAAAGCGAACCCACAAATTCAGGAAGTAATCGCGGAGTATAACCGAGCGCCTCAACGCTAACTGGGTTGCGATCAGGGGTAAGGATGGTTTCATTCGGAAACCGATCGCTTTAAAATGGAGAGCCTTCTGTTTCCGTGACTCTGTGAGCCAACCCCCACGACAACTGGCATTTCTAACCCTGAAATCAATCGATCGAGGAGCCTTCGCTGATATTGCCTTAGATCAGGTAATTAATCAGGCTGACTTAAACGACCTCGATCGGCGACTGTTAACTGAACTTGTCTACGGCTGTGTTCGTCGCCAACGCACCTTAGATGCCTTGATTGATCAACTAGGCAAAAAAACGAGTCAGCAACAACCGCCTAACCTGCGTCTGATCCTGCATTTGGGCTTGTATCAACTGCGCTATTTAAGCCACATTCCCCCCTCAGCCGCTGTTAATACCACCGTTGACCTGGCCAAACAGAATGGATTTACTGGGTTAACTGGAGTTGTCAATGGCCTATTACGCCAATATATCCGGCTAGCCAATCCAGCCGAGACGAACTCTGCATCTCCCCCATCTCCCTCATCTTCCCCATCCGATCCCCTCCAACTCCCCTCCAACCCGATCGCCCGTCTCGGCATTCTCCACAGCTACCCCGACTGGATTGTGCAAATTTGGCAGGAGCAGTTTGGCTGGGATGCTACGGCGCAACTGTGTGAGTGGATGAATCAACCGCCGCCGATCGACTTGCGGATTAACCCCTTAAAAATCTCTTTGGATCAAGTAGTAGAGGCATTTACGCAGCAGGGGATTGCTGTCCAGCAGGTTAATGGGCTTCCACAAGCCTTACGCCTGATACAGCCTGTCGGTGCCATTCAAGCGTTGCCTGGGTTTCATGACGGCTGGTGGATGGTGCAGGATAGCAGTGCCCAATTAGTCAGTCATTTGTTGAATCCGCAACCGGGGGAAGTGGTGATTGATGCCTGCGCGGCTCCTGGGGGTAAAACGGCTCATATGGCTGAACTGATGGGCGATCGTGGCACAATTTGGGCCTGTGATAAAACGCCGTCGCGCTTGAAGAAATTACAACAGAATTGCGATCGCTTGGGTTTACAGTCAATTCAGATTCGCACTGGAGACAGTCGGCAGCAACCGGAGTTTGTGGGGATGGCCGATCGGGTGTTATTGGATGCCCCTTGTTCTGGATTAGGCACACTCCATCGTCATGCGGATGCTCGCTGGCGGCAAACTCCGGAGCGGGTCAAGGAATTGGTGCAGTTGCAGTCCGAACTCTTACAACAAGCGGCAACCTGGGTAAAACCTAACGGAACGTTGGTTTATGCTACCTGTACCTTACATCCCGCAGAAAATGAGCAATTGATCACAACGTTTCTAGCGAGTCAGCCGACCTGGAAGATTGTGCCACCCGCTGCTAATACGCCGCCAGCGGCGTATGCTGCCCCGGCAGGATGGATCAAGGTACTCCCCTATCAGCACCAAATGGATGGCTTTTTTATGGTGCAATTACAGCACACGAGCTAATGGCTGCAAATTTTCATGTATGCCGCTAGAAATTACTTGCCAACCCAATGATGTGATGTAGGGTATAGGGTGTAGGCACGATCGCAGATTTGAAAAACGGCAGGAAAAAACTATGGAAGCCCATCCTACGGTCAAGAATCTCGTCAAAATCCTGATTGGCACTGCCTGGATCGACGGCAAAGTGCAGGCCGAGGAGCGAGAGTATTTACACCGGGTGGCTAAGGAAAAAGGTGTCGCAGATGATCCGGAGATCCAACCGTTATTGTATGAATTACGCGCCGTCAGCCCTGAGGAATGTTATAGCTGGGTGAAAGAATATTTGGGTGATCATCCCAGTTCCGAAGACTGCCAACAGTTGATCGAAGCGATCAGTGGGTTGATCTATAGTGACGGCACTGTGGATAGTGAGGAGGCCAAACTGTTGAATAACTTGCAATTACTCGACCCTAGCACTGAAGGCTCAACAGCAAATGAGAATTCCGTGCTACGCGCGATTCGAGGTGTTTACCAACGTTGGATCGCCAAATTAGAAAACTAGGGATTATGCAGTAGCTGCAATTGCTCCTACCTGTGCCCAAGTGAAGGATTTGCTCTTGGTCTGCTGTTTCCTTCACCTGGGTATAGGCGGTTATGGGTTAGTCCATG
>DATNPU010000021.1:0-29963 GCA_036703105.1 Microcoleaceae cyanobacterium | reverse complement strand
TGAGTTAATTGCTCTAATTGCGGCAATTGACAGTGTTCAATTTGGCGGTGGCAGCTTCGACAAAGAGTTTCAGCGGTCGATCGTTGACATAACGGACAAGCACTTTCCAGAAAGACACCTAACCAACGTTGCCATTGCTGGCTCCATGCCTGAATCCTCATCGATCGCGCTCCCTCAACCCTGATTGTTCCCGATTGTTTTTCCTCAGAATGCCCGTTAGAGTGAGATGGCTATCGTCCTGCCAGAAGACAGATCATGGATTTATCGTGAGGAAAATCTATTACTCATTCTCAGGGCTTTTAAGATGAGATTCAGCATTACGATCGCGGGGATTGGTGGCAAACGTTTACTGGCTCACACAGCTTCAACCTGGGCACCACTCAATTGTGGGTGGAAAAGCTTTTAACCTGGGCTACCTTCTACAAAAAGGCTTCCCAGTTCTACCAGGATTTGTCATTTCGGCTCAGGCCTTGCGGCATTTTCTAGAGAGCATTGATTGGTTGGAACCATTGTTTGCCGATCTATCGCACTCTTCACTGCGACTAGATATTGAAAATCCCCAACAACTGCAAATTATTGCCCAACAAATTCGCCACCACATTGATGCGGCACCTTTATCGGCACCGTTATTAGCTGAGTTAATCGCCGCCGTCACCGATTTAGGGTGCTCAACGTTAAGTCTGCGTCCTTCAATGGCGATGCAAACCAGCGGCAGCTTAGGCAAAGACAAGTTACAGGCGGCACTACCCCTCCAAACCTCCGGTTTAGTGAATATGCAGGTTTGTCGGGCAGAACAAATCAGCTTGGCCCAGGGATTAAAACGAGTTTGGGCAGATATGTTTGGGGCCAAAAGTTTGTTCTACTGGCAACGATCTGGGATTCATCTACAGCAGGTGAATTTAGCGGTATTAGTCCAACCACTTCAACCCGCGATCGCGGCTGGAATTGTCCAAACTCACGATCACCTGATCAAGATTCAGGCCACCCCGGGGTTGGGAATGGCGATCGCTTGGGGCGACGTGATCCCAGATTTCTATCAAGTTCATGCCGACACGGGGACGATTCAAATCCAACAGTTAGGCCAGAAGACGATCTGCTACCGCCCCAATCCTGATCAATCAGAAACCCTCACGGTTCTGCAATCCATTTTTCTAGAAGACGAGCAACAGCAACGTTATGCCCTGGAAGATGACAACGTGCAGGAGGTGATTCAGTTAACCCAAGCGGTGGTGGCGGAAGTAGGAGATGGCTTGGAATTAGAGTGGACATTACAAGCATTGCCTAATTCCAATGCCACTTTATCGTTAACCCAAGTTACGCATCATCCTACATCGGTTGCTAGAGCCAAAACGGCGGCTTTCCTTAAAGCACCGGATAGCGTAATGGTCAGGTCAGGGACAAATGCGGAAATCATCACTCACCCTCAACTCACCGTAGCACCAGTGGCAGAGCCGATCGTGACTGGACTCGCGGCGGCACGAGGACGAGCGATCGCACCGGCTACCGTCATCAGCGATCTCAATCAGCCGTTGGCCGCCATTCCTACAGGTACGGTGTTAATTGCCCCGACCATTCCGTTGAACTGGATTCCATACCTGAAACATGTGGCCGCCGTTGTGACAGAACAAGGTGGGATGACGAGCCATTGCGCGATCGTGGCCAGGGAACTTCAGATTCCCGCTATCATGTCAGCCACCAGAGCAACCGAACGGATTCAAACCGGAGAACGAATTTTAGTAGATGGCAGTACTGGCACAGTCTATCGCCTGGCTGAAACAATTCCGGCGATCGTGGCCGAACTGACGGCGAGCGAGCCGCCAACGTTACCGCCAACCTTAGCGACTGTTGCTAGTTCCCGGTCTGCGATCGGCACTCGCTTAATGGTGAATCTAAGTCAGCTAGAGTCTTTAACCCAGATCACTACATTACCGATCGATGGAGTTGGTCTGCTGCGATCGGAATTACTGGTCAGCCAGGTTTTAGAGGGGCAACACCCACAGCAGTGGTTACAACAAAACCGAGAAGCGGAATTTGTCGATCGCATGGCTGATGCGATTGGCCAATTTGCTGCCGCATTCATGCCTCGTCCGGTCGTTTATCGATCGCTAGATTTACGCAGTCACGAATTCAGTCAGCCGGTTTTAGCTGAAGATACATTGCTAGACGTTAACCCCATCTTGGGACTGCGCGGCCCATTACAGTACATCACCGATCCAGCTTTATTTGATTTAGAACTAGCGGCCCTAGCGCAAGTACAGCAAGCTGGCTATACCAATATCCATTTAATGTTGCCATTTGTTCGGGTAATCGAAGAGTTTACCTTTTGCCGCCAACATGTTGAACAAGCTGGACTGACCCAAATTCCTCAGTTTCAACTTTGGATAATGGCAGAAGTTCCCTCAGTCTTGTTTCTATTACCTGAGTATGTCCGAGCTGGAGTTCAGGGAATTTCGATCGGCTCTAATGATCTGACTCAATTACTGTTAGGCATCGATCGCGATCATGCTCAATCTACTGACATTTATAACGCTCGTCATCCTGCGGTTCAACGGGCAATGGCTCACCTAATTCAGCAAGCTCGTCAACTCCACATTCCCTGCTCAATTTGTGGTCAAGCACCCGTTCAATATCCAGAATTAATTGAAGATTTTGTGCGCTGGGGTATTACCGCTATTTCCGTAGAACCCGATGCCGTAGAACCAACCTATCAAGCGATCGTCCGCGCCGAACGGCGTTTGTTACTAGAGTTGGCAAGACAGCGATCGAGAAATGAACCATGAACAGCTATCTATAAACCTGCCATGAGTCAAGCCAACCAATTTACTCGCAGCATCGTCCCGTTTTATTTAGGAACACAACGAGACGCTCAAGGTCGAACGATCGCAGAAATTTGGGCGTGGAGTTTTGACAAGCTGGAGCATATTCATAATTACATTCAGTGGTTATTTCCTTTACCTGAAAAAAGTGCGTTTAATACTAATGCTCCTGTCGTTGATCAGGAAGTGATTCAAGCATTTCAAAATGATGTTGTACTTCGTCAAAATCTACAACGATCGTTCACCGTCATGCTAGGCTTCTATGGTTTAGAACAGCAGGAAAATGATCGTGGAAAAGTTGTCATCACTCCATCAGAAACTTATCCAGTTCGTCAGCGTGAATGGATTGGTCGATTTAACCACAACTATCTGCGGATTACTCGAATTTTGAAGTGTTTGATCATATTTGGATTAGAGGATGACGCGCAAGCTTTTTATGACTGTTTAAGCCAAATTTATCAAGAGAATAGCGATCGCATTGGCAGCGAAACATTGCAGTATTGGACAAATGCCGTAAACCGAATCAGACCAGCCTAATTAGCTCATTACCTTCTTAATTCCACAGCCATCCCGTTTAGATAATGACAGCAATACCGGATTGTCAGCGTGGTGTGTTGAAAAAAGTTTGGGTCGATGGAAATTAGTAGAACGCAATCTGCATCCCCAGTCTGAAGCAATTCGTTTAGTCCTGAGAACCGCCTGTAATTCGGTGCGTTAACTCCGGCGCAAACGTTTGAACCAGTCAGGAGTGACCAAGCCCTGGGGAAAAAAGATGGTTCCTAACACAATTAGGAGGCCGAAAATGATTAACCGACCATCTCGGAGAAATTGGGCTAACCAAAGTGGCAAACCGGGAATATCAGCGATCGCTCGGAGGATTTCTGGCAACGCTGTAAAGGCCATTCCACCTAAGACTGGCCCTAAAAAGGTACGAGAGCCACCAATCAATACAAAGGTCAGGTAAATAATACTGGCATCAAACGTGCCTTGGCGAGCATTCCAGGTATTGAGGAAGTGGGCACTGACGGCCCCAACCATCCCGGCTAAAATGGCACCCAGCGTGAAGGCTAAGACTTTGTAGTAGGTCGGATTAATCCCCATCGCATCGGCGGCTAGTTCATCCTCCCGGATGGCAATGAAGGCACGTCCGACCCGAATTTTTTCCAGGCGGTACAGAAAGCCCATACTGAGCAGCAGTAGTGGTAAGGCAACCCACAGGTAATCGATCGCGCCAGCAAAGGGCTGCGGGACACCAAAAATACCAACGGCTCCCCCGGTAATGTCTAGATTCAGACAAAGAATACGCAGGATTTCCACAAAGGCGATCGTCGCGATCGCCAGATAAATTCCCCGCAGTCGCAACGCTGGCATACCCACCAGCACCCCTAAAACACCACACACAATGCCACTAATCAGCATTTCCAGTAGCAACAAGGGGATTGGAAATAAACTGCCGGTAAATTTGAATACCTGCGTCGATAGAATGGCGGCAATATAGCCACCTAAGGCATAAAATCCCGGACTAGCTAACGATAACTGTCCAGCCATCAAAGGGAGATACAGGGAAAGTCCCAGAATGGCCCCTAATACCATCGAAACGAACAGGGGGCCATAGGTGTTGAAGAAGTCAGACATGGGGCGATCGTGCTTTTGCCGTTTAGGGTAATGTTATCCTGTGGCGGCAACCCGGAGGAATTATGGAGCCATCCGTAGATTTGCTCAATCAACTTCAGGCAGCGACCCAGGGGTTGCTATGGATGAGCGAATCAGATTATCCATTTGAAGTAGTGCATTGGCAACAGCCGACAACGACGCCTATCACCGCAGAACGCTTACTGCAACTAACTGATCGTCCCCTAAACACCCCGATCGAACAAATAGATCTGGATATATTGTTTGCGACAGCTACTCAGTCTTGTAGTTGGTTTGGTGTAGAAGAACAAGCCCAGGTGGGTCGGTACCAGCAGCTGGTTCAGCTATTGAAGCAACATCTCCAGCACCCGATCGTCTATCGAGTTGGCTCCATCAACTTAGACATTTATATCCTCGGACAGACCGAAGCAGGGGACTGGGTAGGATTAAAAACTCACGCTGTTGAGACTTGAATCGCCCACTGATGGGCCACCTGAGTATTTATACACAGCTAAAAAATATAAAGTTGTAGTGTTTTTTGAAGAAATGTATCGGGGAACACTTGTTTTATATGTCTGAATGTTACAGGATGGACTTAATGATTATTTAAGAATGCTTGGCTACATTGTCTATCTTTATTGTTTCACCCTATTAAACTGTTTCAGCCGAGCTAACTCATAGTGTATCCGCGCTCCTTTTGTTGCCCAATTGGCAGAAATATTTCTAGCGCGCTTAATATATGCCCTCTGTCTTAAACAGCATTATATAGAGGCTTTACCTCCAACCCGACGTTTCAGGTAAGCAGCTATGGCTACTGCGAAGAAATCCCCCACTAGCACCCTAGATACCGTTCCTCTCGTGGTTAGAGAACAGCAAGTTGCGCTGTTCAAGTTCTACATGGCTCAGATGATTTGTGAGGGGATGACCCACAACAACGAGCTATACCAGTTAATTAAAGTATTTAGTCCCAAGGAGCGGCTTGAAGCCTACCGCTTTGGCTGCGAGCTGATTCTACAGGGGGCACCCGTGGTGATTACGGTTTCTCAGCAACGGTATACCGTTTGGGCCAGCCTGCGGCATATGTCTACAGCCACAGCCTCTCGATCGGCGGCTTAGAAACCATAGAGTCGGTTCACTCAGCCAGCGATCGTCCGTAGTGCATCCATTCAGAGCAGAATGTCAATGTTTAACGTCAAGCAAAATACTTTTTACCGAGCAATTGGTCTGCAATGTCGATTGGGTGTGACCAACCATCCAGAAGCCACCCCATACCAGCAGCAAGAGTGCCGAATTGTGGCGGTGCGGCTCATGAGTAGCAGCGAACCTATGCTCGTGGTTCAGTTTGCCGATGGTAACCAACTCAGCGGCCTGTTTTTTTGTGAATTAGAAGATGTTAAAGGACGCCAACTACAACGGCTAGATTTCGAAAAGCCTTTGAAGTCCCCCAGTCTCTCTATCTAACCTCTGCCGATTACAATCCAGCTCTCATAGTGACATTGCACAATTAAAGCCCATGATCGTTGAGCGATCGTGGGCTTTAGGAATTCTGCCATCATGAATGGCTGGTGAACCGGATGAGGCAGTCTTACCTTGCTGCTAAAAGCAGTCAGTGCATCTGAATCTAGGCTCACAGCTAACAGGGTTAACCCTTATTGCCTCAGCCTAGACGGAATTCGACTGACTGCCATTTAGCCTTAAGGTAGGGGGTGGAACAGTAGATTTGGGAAAAAGCGATTGAACTCAATCAAAATTCCGGCGGTGATGGTGAGCCAAATGGCAGCCAGCACTGGAGCCGTAGATAGGTACTTAACAAAGTATTGCATCGATAAAGTCTCCTAAATGTCAGCAGAGCCAGGACAAGTTAGTCAGCTTAATTAGCCAGCTTTGATAGATCAGAATCTGATCAAGTCCTAGGCAACAGGAGTTGCCAGGATTGATCAGCCTACCAAAATGACTCGATATACCGACTAGCGAGGTGAGATGGGGATCTCATTGTCGTTTGCAGTTAGCTTGCCAGTGGTGAGTTCTCCCAACGCTGCCAGAGGCCACGCAAAGCCAGTCAACATGCAGGTAATGGCTGTAGGCACATTGATGATGACTTCGCCCATCTCAGGAGAACCACTCTTCTTGTTCGCCTGGAGATAGGAACGACCAGCCCAACCAATCCAACCTGCGATATACAGGAAGAGAATGCTAGGAATCAAAAATTCGCCAGCGTGGGGCAGGGTGCCATCCACAATCAGGTGAGGTAGCCCATCTTCGCCACACAGTACGCCGGATTTTGCGTACAGATCAAAGCGCTGAGCTGCCGTCGAATTCTTAGAAGCCTTAGCCCGCTGAGCAAACGCTGCCGATTGGCTACAAGGAGTGAGATGTGAAGCGTAGGCTGGAGGGGTTGCGGCGAACCCAAACCAGAGGGTAATTGCCAAAATCAGAGCAAACAATCGTCGCATGGAATTGTTTCCCTTCTTACATTATGTTCTACAAAAGAGCCAGTGTTTCATGATACAAGCGTTCGCTAAACTGAAGGAGAGCATCAGGCTTTTGCACCAGTCCAGTTAACGCTTAAGCTTGAAAACAGCTTATTCCTCCAAAAAGTTACCAGCAAATGGCGACCATTTTGGCAATTGAAACAAGTTGTGACGAAACAGCCGTGGCGATCGTTAAGAATCGTCAAGTTTTGAGTAGCATTGTATCTTCTCAAATTGCTTCCCATCGTCCCTACGGCGGGATCGTGCCCGAGGTAGCCTCGCGGCAGCACGTTGAAATGTTAAATCCGGCGATCGCGCAAGCCTTTGCCGAAGCTGGATTAGATTGGGCAGCGATCGATGGGATTGCGGCAACCTGCGCACCCGGATTGGTGGGGGCGTTATTAGTCGGTTTAACCAGTGCTAAAACCCTGGCCTTGATCCATCAAAAGCCCTTGCTCGGCGTTCATCATCTGGAAGGGCATATCTATGCTTCTTACCTGAGTGAGCCAGACTTGCAACCCCCTTTCCTATGTTTACTGGTGTCTGGTGGCCATACCAGCCTGATTCATGTGAAGGGATGTGGTGATTACCAAATTTTGGGGCAGACTCGTGATGATGCCGCCGGAGAAGCGTTTGATAAAGTGGCCCGCTTACTGGATCTCAGCTATCCTGGTGGGCCGGAAATCGATCGCCTAGCCAAGCAGGGGAATCCCAAAGCGTTTCCCTTACCAGAAGGTCAGGTATCGTTACCCACGGGTGGCTTTCATCCCTATGATTCCAGCTTTAGTGGCCTAAAGACGGCCGTACTGCGATTAGTGCAAAAACTGCAACAAGACGATCGGCCATTACCGATAGTAGATTTAGCCGCCAGTTTTCAAGCAACTGTCGCAAAAGCCTTGACCAAACGCACGATCGCTTGTGCATTGGACTATGGACTAACGACGATCGCCGTCGGCGGGGGGGTAGCGGCAAACAGTGGTTTACGCCAATATTTACAAGCGGCCGCCACACCCCACAATCTCAAGGTTTTATTTCCACCCATGAAGTTCTGTACAGATAATGCCGCCATGATTGGTTGCGCCGCAGCAGATCACTTTGAACATGGACATACTTCTCCTCTGACCTTGGGAACTCAATCTCGAATGGCAATCTCTGACGTCATGCAGCTGTATTAAAACCATTGATGCAGCAGGATGCCTTAGAGAAGATCAAATCTGGTGTGCTTGCCCTCTACAGGCTCTAATGCTGAGGGATTTTGAATTGAGTTCCTGACAAGAATTAGGCGACTAGGGCGACAGTTCAGGGAACGATTTCGACTGTTCAAACATCTGTTCAGCGCCGCCAATATCTATATCACCTCTCACTGACCAATCTTTTGCGAGTTTGGCCAAAGATTTCCGTTGCCTAACCTAACCTACCTGTCACCATTGACACACTTATATAGTGTGATCTGGCTGTTTTGTAGTTGCAATCACTGAAAAAAGTGGGCATACAGTTGCACACTCATTTGGTAATAAATTGTGGCCAAATGATTTGATCTAGCAGGAGTTATTGAGTAGTCACAGAATTTTTGGTTGTCATTTCAATGAATCGGGGATTACAACATTTTTTCCAATGAATCAGGTGTTGTAGCAACTCTTAGGCTATTTATAGCTAGAACCAGCCTGAGAGCAAGGATGATTTCGGTTTCAGTATTGGCATAGCAATATGAGAAAAACCCCGGATTTCAATAAGAAACGTAAAGTTGTAGCAAGTGAACTGAAACGCCCTTAAATCAAGCAAAGGAATTGTATTAAGTGGCGATCGCTAATTTTCTCTACAAGCTAGATCTAGCTCCAGTTCCATTGTTCAGCGTAAGGATAGCAGTGGTTTTAGGACAACACTTTTAGTTCTAAAACGCTACCCCAAAGAACATAAACAAGTGAAAACGACTGTTAAATTATCCAACAACGGCTTATCTTCCCTCTGTATTTTCCCTATACTGATGTCTACACAGATCCCAAGTGGTGGGGATCACTTTTTGTAAGTATTCCAAGTTTTCCGCTTAATTCAATTGCTGCAAACCCCAGGAGGAAGAGGCATGGCGTTATCTCAGAGCCAAAGCTTTAAAAAGGTGTATGCATTGTTCATGCTAAAAAGCTTTTTAATTTGGGCATTCACACTAACAGTTTGCTTGTTGGTTGTTGGCTTTCCGCTCGTAATTTTGATGGTAACGATCGGCTCTTTGTTAGCAGTCATTCTCCAGTCTGTAATGCCCGTTAGCGCAGTTTTGTTGGTGGCCGGTAGCATTATTGGCATTAACATTTTGGGGATTGTATTGGGCGCAGCAGCATTAACACTCAAAGGTGTTCATCCCCATGAAGTCAATTGGTTGCGCTGGTTGCGTGGTGAAGCCAACCCCAGTCACACTTCGGTGTATGCCGCCTGCCCCTTAACCTGTGGAATTCGGGAATAAGCAGTATTCGCTTAATTGATTTACAGAACGGTTAGCTTCCTTCGTACAATGTTTCCCCGTTATGCCCGGTTGCGACCGGGTTTTTTATTGCTTAGTCGTTGCGCCCACCCTTTAGGATAGAAAAGGTTTTTATTCCTGTCGTTCTCAACTGCAATCCTGATGTCGCAACCGCCTATTCCAATTAGCATCATCGTGGGAACTCGTCCGGAGGCGATCAAAATGGCTCCGGTGATTCAGCAATTCAAAGCCTGTTCCCTGTTTGATACTCAGGTAATTCTTACAGGGCAGCATCGGGAAATGGTTGATCAAGTGATGCAACTATTTCAGCTACAGGCAGAATTTGATTTAGCCATCATGCAACCCAAGCAAACCTTAACCAGTATTACCTGTGGGAGTTTGCAAGGATTAGAAACTCTGTTTCAAGAGCTAAAGCCACAATTAGTGTTAGTGCAAGGCGACACAACGACAGCCTTTGCCGCAGCTCTAGCCGCCTTTTATCAAAAAATTCCGGTGGGGCATGTGGAGGCCGGATTACGCACCGATGATATCTACAATCCGTATCCTGAAGAGGCGAATCGACGGCTAATTTCCCAACTCACGCGGCTTAATTTCGCCCCTACCTCTCTAGCAGTTGAACATCTGCAACAGTCCGGCATTGTGGGTGACATTCATCAAACCGGAAATACCGTGATTGATGCGTTGTTGGCGATCGCGGCTCAGCAACCAATCTGCAACATTCCTGGGTTAGATTGGCAACAACGGGTTTTGCTAGCAACGGTGCATCGACGCGAAAACTGGGGAGAACCCCTGCAAGATATTGCTCAAGGATTTCTGCGCTTACTAGACAAGTTTCCTGATACCGCACTGTTACTGCCATTACACCGCAATCCCACCGTGCGCGAACCGCTGCAAGATATCTTGGGCGATCATCCCAGAGCTTTTTTAACCGAACCCTTAGATTACGCTGAACTGGTAGGAGCGATTCAACGCTGCTATTTGCTACTGACCGATTCCGGTGGTTTGCAGGAAGAGGCTCCCAGTTTAGGTAAACCCGTTCTGGTGTTACGGGAAACCACTGAACGGCCAGAAGCCATCATGGCAGGCACCGCCAAGCTGATTGGTACGAATCCCGATCGGATTCTAGAAACGGCCAGTGAGTTATTAGCCAACCAAACTGCCTATAACGAAATGGCGACTGCCGTAAATCCCTTTGGTGACGGTCACGCAGCAGAAAGGATTTTGCAGATCGTTAAGCAGTTTTTTGGTCTGTAGGGTTTTTGAGAGGTGGGGCAGATAAGGCAGATGGGGAAGGTGGGAGGATGATGCAGAGAATCATCTCATCTCCCCTATCTTCCTTATCCTCCTCATCTCAACCCCCTGAATCATCTGGCAACTCAGGTCTAGGTGGAGCGGTTACATCTAACAGTTCCCGTTTGGAATGGCGTAATTGCTCCCATAGTTGCTTAATTTCGTAATAAGCATCTTTGGAGGAAATTTTTCCGCCTGTTTCTAAACCGCAAATTAGGGAGACACGTTGAGCAAACTCTTGCAGGTTAGCATTGAAGGCAAGTTGTTCGGGTGTGAAGTTGCCCCGGTAACGGGCTGTGGGATAGAAAAAATTGTCTTTATTGGTCGTGTCAGCCACAGGCAGAAATGGGGGTAGGGTGGACGCAAACCAGAACACACAAGGGAAGATGGAACGGAAAATTCATCGTTCTTAACGCGATCATCGTAGCGTGATTTCAATAACTCATGCTCCCCTGGATCAGTTGTAAGCGATCCTGACCCTGGTCTGGTGTGCGCCAGCAAACATCAATACCCCCATTAATTTTTTGTTAGTCAGAGTTAAGCTGTTGCCCCACGATCGCGATCGCAGCAGTTACCGTTTCAGCCACAAATACTGATTGGTGAGAGAGTTGCCGAAAAAACTGTTGAAACTCTAACGAGGTGTTGAGCAGAATCACCGGTTTACTCGCTTTAATCGCCAAAGCAATTTCGGAAGTTGTCCCAACTCCCATGCCGCAGGCAATCACCACTTCACTCGACAACACATTGATGTTATTGCGAGCATTCCCCAAATCCGTGATGATCGCCAGATCAACCGCTGCGGAGAGATTGCGACGATCGTTGGTTGGCAACACCCCGATCGTTAATCCACCTGCGGCTTTAGCGCCTCGGCTAGCGGCATCCATAACTCCGGTATTGCGTCCCCCGGTCAGCAACACCCAACCCGCCTGCGCAATCTGGTAGCCCAGTTCGTAGGCAACCTGCTGGTCACTCGCGGTTGCCTGTTCACCGGGTCCCATCACACCAATAATTTGCATTGGTCATTCATTAGGGCTGCTTCTACAGATTGCCTTTCACCGCTTGCCGGATATCGGGCAACCGCACCGTTCGTCCCCCTTCCGAACCAGGGCAGGCTGTACTAACGCGATCGCGGTGGCCACAGATCCGCGGCAGGTTACGAGTGCCAAAATCAGCCGTTGGGGTGGGTACAGGCGTCACGGGATCTGTAATGCCATAACGCTTACAAAGAATCGTGCAAAGCGCCACAGCCGCCTCATATTGGGCTGGAGAAATCGTTTGCGAGGTGTAGTTGCCATCAAAAGCGATGCCTAGACCATCATTCACCACATCGTGGGCACCACGTTTACGCTCCGATCGGGCTTCATACACTCTGCCACTAGGCATGACGATGAAGTGATAGCCAATATCACTCCAGCCATTGCCATTCACATGACTACTCCGAATTAGTTGCATCCGGCTAATTTCCTGGGACTGGGTTGCACTCGTTGGCAGACTAGTCATATCCGTGTGATGCAACGTAATGCGGAGGGGTTGCAGATTTGGTAAATCGCTAGGGGTGGGAATGCTCGTCCAGGTACTACGGGGAATCACCTTAAAACCGCTACTGGGCGGGTCAACCACCGTAATCGTAACCTGAGCTTTGTCTTGCTCCGAACCAATGATTTCTAATAACCGTTTACCCGCCTGCCGCAGCAAAATCGGCGCCTGCCACTTGCCTGCTTGCACCTGAGGTCGAGCAATTTCATACTGCTGATCGACCCGCAACACGAGTTGGGCCCCATCAATGTAGTTTTCAGCCCCACCGCTAATTGTCACCACCTGCTCAACCGTTAGCTGCTGTGGCACACTGGTGAAGCTAACTCGGGGTGGTCTTGGTGGTTGGGGTGGCGTAATCACATCGATCTTTGCTTCTGCTTTGTCCTGCTCAGAAGCAATAATTTCTAGGGTCCGAGTGCCAGCCGCACTGAAGGAAATGGGTGCTTGCCATTTTTGGGCGGTGACGATCGGGCGGGCAATTTCAAACGTGCGATCGACCCG
Organism: Microcoleaceae cyanobacterium; assembly: GCA_036703105.1. GTDB lineage: Bacteria > Cyanobacteriota > Cyanobacteriia > Leptolyngbyales > Leptolyngbyaceae > Pantanalinema. Next base: position 17,244 of record DATNPU010000021.1, on the reverse strand, counting down.
CAGCAGCAATTGCGTACCGTCTGGATAGTTAGCCGCCTCACCCGCTACAACCACGGTTTGCCCCGTCTGCACCCGATCGGGGATGGTCGTGAATTTGAGCCGGGGGGGTTGAGGAACCGCAGCCACCACATCTACATAGATCTGGGCTTTGTCCTGCCCACCGCCAATAATTTCTAGCAACCGTCTACCCGTTTGGGTAAATAAGATGGACGCTTGCCATCTAGCCGTTTGCACATAGGGACGGGCGAGTTCAAACCGTCCATCTGCTCGTAACAGGAGCTGCGCCCCTTCTGGATAGTTGTTGGCCTCACCAATCAACGTCACCATTTGCCCAGATTGAATCTGAGTAGGTGGATTAATAAATTGCAACTGGGCATATCCCGGCGGCAGACTCGTAACGATCTGAAGGGGCACTTCCACACTTTCATTGCCCACCGCAATCTTCATCCGCCGATTGCCCGCTTGCTGAAATAAAAACCGGACTCGCCAGATGCCGTCCGCCGCGATCTGGGGGCCTGACGACTGGAAGCGATCGTCAATCACTAACGTCAGGTTCCTACCTGCATAATCGGTTGAGGCAATCCCCAAAATCGTAAACTCTTGACTCACTAGAATTGGTCCTTGTGGAGCCTGGGTCACTTTCAGCATGACGAACCCTCACTGTCCTTGTGCCAGCTATCGACAACCAGGTTACATCAGGAAATGAATATTGGGACAGAGGGCGGTAAAAGTTATCATGAATGCCGATCGCCTAAGCATTCTCAATCTGCTGCCACTTGCGACTAGAGCTGAGGCAATTTATGTCACAAATCTTCGTTCAAATTGCCAGCTATCGTGATCCAGAGTTGGTCGCTACAGTGCAGGATGCCATCCAAAAAGCGGCCCACCCTGATCGGATTTCCTTTGGCATTGTCTGGCAAGGCAAGCCAGGAGTGGATGAGCTGCCCTGGCAACAGTTGAGCTGGTGTCGCATTTTACTAATTGATAGCGATCGCAGCCAAGGTGTCTGCTGGGCGCGATCGAAAACTCAGGCTCTATGGGAGGGGGAACCTTACACCCTACAAATCGACAGCCACATGCGCTTCGTATATGGTTGGGATGACTTACTCCTGCACATGTGGCATCAATGTCCGTCTGAGAAAGCCGTGCTGACAGCCTATCCACCGGCTTATACGCCGCCCAATTTTTTACATCCCAATAGTCAACCAACGACTCTGGGAGCCTCCCATTTTACGGAGTCCGGTAGTTTAAGTTTAGTGAGCCAGCAGAGCGTGGCCAATCACATTCGTCCCCAATTGGGGATGTTTATCGCCGCTGGATTCTGGTTTGCGCCAGCGCAATTCATTCAAGATATTCCCTATGATCCACAACTTTATTTTCAAGGCGAAGAAACCAGCCTGGCTGTAAGGGCATGGACGCATGGTTGGGATATTTATCACCCCAACCAAATTGCGTGTTATCACGAATATGAGCGGCCTGGTAAACCGAAACATTGGGACGATCATCCCCAGTGGTGGCAATTAGAACAAATGGCTCAAACCCGATTGCAGCAACTATTAGGCTTAGCGCCAAACCAGGATACTTTAGCGGCCTATGGCTTGGGGACGAACCGCAGTTTATCGGCTTACCAAGAATTTAGTGGCGTCAACTTTCAACAGCGATCGCTGACTGAATCTGCCCGACAAGGCATTCCCGCGATCGCCCTACACCGCTTCTAGACCTGCTTAACGAGATAGGGAGGCTGGTTGCGGCCGATAAAAGCTAGCAATTAACGCGATCGTCAGCCACCACAAAGTGTTGACCTCAGGACGGTACAACACGGTATCCACTAAACCGTGTCCCATCATGCCTAATAAAGAGGCGATCGCAGCCATCAGCCAAAAGCCTTGGGGATCCGCCTGTGATCGGAGACGTTGGAGTTGAGTCCACCCGGTGTTGAATGTCACCAGCAATAGCCAGAGGAAACAGGTAAACCCAATAATGCCAGTTTCCACTAACACTTCCAGATAAATTGAATAGGCGCTCAGGGCCGAAAACTTCGGACGTTGATACAGTGGGTAGATTTTGTTGAACACACTATTGCCTGGCCCAATCCCAATCACAGGGCGATCTTTGATCATTTCGATCACTGATCCCCAGACATTGATCCGATAGTTATTACTACTATCGCCCCGGCCAGCAAACATGCTCAACACGCGATCGCGTAAAGGATCCACGACTAAGACGGCCAACACTAACACTGCTGCTGCACTGCCTAACACGATCGGCATGGCCCAGCGACGCCAAAAAGTAGGCAGATAAATACTCCACCAATGCATTAACAAAATCCCCATTGCAAACAGGGATACGACTATGCCGATCCATCCACCTCGGCTGAAGGTCAAGACCAAACAAGCCAAATTCACTAGCACCATTGTGATCGCCAAGGCTTTGGGTAGCCAACGTTGCCAGACAAACACGGCGGCCACACTAAAGATCACGGCTGGCACTAGATAGCCTGCCAACAAATTAGGATTGCCGAGATAACTAAACACCCGTGTGGTTTTAGACAGAGGCGACTCTGGATCAACCCAGGTGGCTAAGGCTTCCGCTCCAGAAAACCATTGCTGCAAACCGTACACACTGACAATTAGAGTGATATGGAGATACAAAGTTAACAGCCAATTGCGAATGCGGGGCGATCGCAGCACCCGAGCCATCAGGACAAACAAGCAAAGGTATAACGTCAGTTTCAGCAATCCACTGAATGCGGCTGATTTGATCGGAGACATGGCGGTAGCCACCATAGCAATGCCCCAATACAACAAGATCAACACATGAATTGGAGTCATTACCCCCGGCGATCGCCGATCGCCAGTCTCGCGGCTACCCAGTGACCATTGCCCAACACCGACATCATCCGACAGCGTCAGCAGGAGCCAATAGGCACCGATCGCGCCCATTAGTACTCCAATTAAGGCATTATTCGCAAACGGCACTAGTCCAAACACCAGCATCACTAGCACCGTGCCAATTTCATCGGCCCATTGCATAAACCAACTGTTTTGTCGCCAGTTACGCAACATCCCGATCGGGCGATGCAAATAGCTAGCACTGCCCCATTGCGGCAACGCAACTGTAGATAACGTCAGGGATTGCCAAAACGAACTCATAAATTACCGAGGAGTAGGAAAACCAGAACTCAGGATTGGGAAATCCGGAATCTGACAAACAACAAGTGATTGTTATTCTATAAGGTGAGTCAACACTTTCGGAGAATTCGCATGGCACAACGGCTAAAGCGCTGGGAATCACCCCGGCGACAGGGGCGCAACGATAAAGGCAAAGGTGGGTCGGCTCGCCAACGCCAACGCCGCAAACAATTTCAAGCCCTACGGCAAAAGCTCAAAGACCAATCGTCTAACCAGTCCAATCAGCAAATACCACCGGGGGAGGCAGTGAGCCTCCCCCATTTTTTTGGTCAGCCACCACTGCTAAGTCATTCTATATCGAGATAGAAAACCTGTATTAATTCCTAAAAGTCTATTGCTTCATTAAAGCTTAAAGTTCTCGCAGTCAAGATTCAGGTCGGGTATACTTTTTAATCTTCGTGATAAGAAATTCATCCCAACGGAATTAAGGGTTCAGGGCATCTGCATGTTGCCATCACCAGGGTATGCAGAATCCATTTATGCCTAAAAAATTTGTGATAAAGGAATTAACTATGACTCGATGCTGGGGTAGAGTGGGCTGGCCGTTGGGTTTGGTAGGCTATTTCATCCTGGTAGCCACCCCGACGATCGAGATAGCATCCGCCCAACTCATTCCCGATGGCACGTTAGGCCAGGAAAATTCTGTTGTCACACCAAATGTGCTGATTCGAGGGAGCCGTGGCGATCGTATCGACGGTGGGGCACAGCGGGGAGTCAATCTCTTCCACAGCTTTCAGGATTTGAATGTAACAGAGCTGCAACGCGTTTATTTTGCCAATCCGGTTGGGGTCGAGAACATCCTGACACGAGTCACCGGGAACAATCCCTCCAATATTCTGGGGACATTAGGAGTAGACGGAACAGCCAATCTATTTCTGCTGAATCCCAATGGCATTCTATTTGGCCCCAATGCTCGGTTGGACGTTGCCGGTTCCTTTGTAGCTAGTACCGCCGATCGCCTGGTGTTTGGGAATGGGGTAGAGTTTAGCGCCGTTAATCCCCAAGCCGCGCCATTACTGACTGTGAATATTCGTCCAGGGTTGCAGTATGGGACTAATCCTGGCTCGATCGCCAATACGGGCAGCCTCTCCGCCGGACAAGATCTGACGCTAGCGGGTGGCAATCTCCTGTTACAAGGGTCACTCCAGGCTGGCCAAAATCTGACCCTACAGGCCACAGACACCGTCCAGGTCAGAGACAGCCCCAGTAGCCCGTTCACAGCAACCGCTGGAGGCCAGTTACTAATTCAGGGCGATCGCGGTATTGATCTGTTCACTTTAAACCATCCCAGCAGCGGCTTGTGGGCAGGGGGAGATTTGGTGTTGCGATCGACCAATCCGATTAATGGGGATGCGCACTATACAACCGGCGGCAGTTTTCGGGTTGAACAACTCGACGGCTCTCTGGGTAGTTGGGAAAGTGTAGACGATCCGATCATTCGGGCTAGCGGTGATGTGAGCTTCACCAGTTACACCGGAGGCTCGCTACATATCCTGGCAGGCGGATCTGTGACAGCCGGGACGATTACCATTAACGGCACAGCCCCAGCCGCCAGTTCCTTACAGGAAACCGTTACCCTGTCAGATGGGACGTCGCTGGCGATCGATGGCAGTACCCAACCCACCTTAGATATCCGAGCGGGGACAACGGCATTCAATAGTCCGATCGGCTTAACCGGCACACCCTCTCCGACTGTACTGACGCTAGCCGGAACTCCCTCCAGTGCAGATATTACAGTCGGCAATATTACCATCACACAACCCAGAGGCTTAGTTTATCTCTCCAACCGCTATCAGCCCAACTCGGCCCTCAGTAGCCCTAATGGCATTCGGCTCAGTGCCATTAATGCAGGTAGCGCCACTGGAGGCAGTGCTGTAGTCATTGATAGTCGCAGCACCATTACAAGCACAGGACGAGTTAATACTTCTGCAACAACGGGTAATGGTGGCAGTGTGACCATGCTGGCGGCAGATAATATTGCCCTAACCGCTCCTACTCCCACAGGTCAAGCTATCCTGGCGAGTGGGGCTTTGGGCGGTCGAATTACTCTAAACAGTGACGCAGATATTACGATTACAGGGATTGGCAACCGTAACCTGTTTGCGGTTAACAGTACCAGTACATCAAACCTGACTACTGCTCAAGGGGGCGAGGTCAGCGTCACGGCTCGGAATTTAGCTCTCCGCAATGCTGGAACCGTTTTAGCAGCAACAGCAGGTAGGGCGCAAGGTGGCAATCTTAGTTTGGCAGCAAATACGATCGCGCTGGATAACAGTGAAGCGGATACGGCAGTGTTTCCGGGTGCCAGGGGGAATGGTGGCAAGATTACGGTTAATACTCAATCGCTAAGTTTAAATAATGCCGGAATTTTAGCTGTCACTTTAGGATTGGGAAATACAGGCGATGTCGGGATTAACGCGAACACCGTTACCCTGGAAAATTTGGCTGGACAGTTAACCACAATCAGCCAAATTGGGGCGCTGGTACTTGCAGACCAAGGTGGTAATGCCGGTAGCCTAACGGTTAACACCCGATCGCTATCGGCGCGAAACGCTTCGCAACTTGTTGCCAGTACAGTTGGCCGAGGGAATGCAGGCAATATTACGTTAGTTGCCAGCGATTCAGTCCAATTGGATGGAGCGATCGGGACAACTCCAACAGGAGTTTTAAGCACAGTGCAACCTGGGGCGATCGGGCAAGGGGGTAATATGCTGATTCAAACGCCCTCCCTCAGCCTCACCAATGGCGCACAGATTCGGGCCAATACAAGTGGAATCGGTAATGCCGGTAATGTCACAGTCACAGCAGATAACGTGGTACTCGATGGCGTAGCAAGTAGTACTAGACGACCCAGCGCCATTACCACGGCAGCCCTCTTAGGTGGGCAAGGCAACGGTGGGACGATTACCATTCAAGCGGATGCTGTCTCCCTCACGAATCAAGCAGTCATTAGTGCGAGCACTGATACAAGAACGAGCAACAGTAGTTCAGCCCCGATCGGACGGGGAGGAGATGTCAATTTAGTATTAGATTCTTTATCTGTATCAAGTGGTGGACAAATTCGGAGTAGTACCAGTGGATCGGGAGATGCGGGAAATCTAAATATTCAAGCAACCGATCAAATCTTATTACAGGGCAGCAATAGTGGCTTATTTGCTCGGACTCTGACAGATTCCACCGGCAAAGGCGGCAGAATTACGATCGCGAACCCGAAGCAAATTCTGCTCAACGATCAGGCCCAAATTTCCGTGGATAGCGATGGTAGCGGGATCGGTGGGGATATTCAAATTCAGGCTGACTCCCTGACCTTGAATCGGCACGCCAAAATTTCAGCTGAAACCGCCAGCAACCAGGGAGGCAATATTACGTTGCAAGTCCCAGGCATCCTGCTGTTGCGACGGCAGAGCCAAATTTCGACTACGGCGGGAACTCTCCGGGCCGGTGGGAATGGCGGCAATATTCGAATTAACGCTGGCTTCGTCGTCGCTTCAGAAGTGGAGAATAGCGACATTACGGCTAATGCCTTTTTCGGACGGGGAGGACGAGTCGATATAGCCACCCAAGGAATTTTTGGCATTCAATTCCGTCCTCGGCTCACCCCTTTCAGTGACATTACCGCCAGTTCGGAATTTGGGGTGGCAGGGGTAGTTTCGATTATTACGCCGAACCTTGATCCGACCCAAGGACTAGCCGATTTACCCACTAATCCCGTTGATGCGTCTCAATTGGTTACTCAAAGTTGTGCTTCTGGCGGTAGTAGCTTGGCAACCAAGCAGGGAGAATTTATTATTACCGGACGAGGTGGGCTACCCGCCGCTCCCAGCGATACGCTGAACTCTCCTTCAACCTGGCAGGATTTCCGCCCCCTGTCTACAACAACAACGCATCGATCGTCCCATACCACCGCTCAGCAGCATTCATCTGAGCCGATCGTTGAGGCCCAAAGCTGGGTAACACAGCCGGATGGTCAGATCGTGTTAATTGCGGCCACAGCTACTGGGAATTCCTCAGACACCTGGAAACAGGTAACGTGTCCCGATCGACAAAATCCCTAGATTGACACATTGACACGATGTTTAGGTTAACAAGCTGTCACCATCAGGCTTGACAACGGGTCATAGGCACGCTCGTTGCTTCATGAATTTTTTACTCAGTGCTGATCGCTTTAAAGGCAGCTTTCTCGCGAGCATATCTAGGTTTCAGCTTGGCTCAGTTAATCTACGGGCTACATAACTATATTTTTTCTTTAAAGTTTCAGTATAAACACTGGTTTCCAATCGACTATAGCCTTTAAGCTTCCTAGTATTAAAGGCAGTCCTGCTGAACTTGGGGAATGTAGGCTTCCATCCGTAATGTTAGTTGAGTAGCAAACACTTTGAGGAATCAAGGTGCTAGATCTTGCTGGCTAACTTACTCCTGCGTTGCCTACGTGGAATCACGATGACAATGATGAAATTGCTACTTCATCTCGATCCTAATCGCTGCTCCTCAAGCTAAAGGCGACACCGACTAAATTGTTCTACCTATCATTTTGCTTTAGGAGACTGGTTGAATGGTTACCGTAATGCAGAAATTTGCTTTGGCAACCGCTGGTGCCGCAGCCCTGGCGGTAGGAAGTGTGGCTCCTGCTAATGCTTTTGGCCTCTCTGAACCCGAAGCGCCGATCGTTCTGAAGCAGTTTTTGATCGAAGGAACAACTGGTTCCCTATCGGGCGACAACGCTCATTACTTTAAGGAATATCAAAATGCTCATTTTACAGGTCAGCTAATCTATAACATCAATGGCGAGGATCAAGCGCCGGATGATCCTAACTGGGGCATCTATCCACTGATTGATTTTCTGATTACGATTACGAACGATGCTTACCCTAGTTTCCAATCCAAGCTGACCTATGGGTTGCATACAACAGCGAATATTGCGATCGACGAATTTACTACGCCAATTGATGGGGCAGATGTCGGCAATCATTCCGAATACAACCCGACCCTAGCAGACTTCAACATGTTCTTTAATTGCTATTCGGGCGATCGCAATGTTGCTCCCGATCGGGCACCCTGTGGCTTCAATTCTAGTAACTCCTATCTGACGCTCTACGGCGTTGCGGATCAACCCGATCTCAAGGTGACAATTCCCCTAGAGTTTGGCACAATTACGGGCCCTGTGGAAGCCGTTCCCGAGCCGACTACCATGGCTGGCATCGGTGTCTTTGGGTTTGCGGCATTTCTGCAAAAACGGATGTCCCGTAAAGCCAAGTCCTAACTCCTACTCAGGTGCATCTACTCCTCATCTACTCCTCGGGTTGGCTCGTTGCCGTGTGACTGAGGGCTGCTTGCCGCAAGTTACCGTGATGCTCTGCTAGCAAGCGATCGCTAGCCTCAGCATCCAGTCCCGTCCAATGCATCAGCAATGCCAATTTGACATTTCGACCGCTTTTTTCTAACAAATAGCCAGCATCTTCGCGGCTCAGATCAGTCAGGTCGCCAATAATTCGTAAGGCCCGATCGTGCAATTTGGTATTTGTCACTGCCACATCGACCATGCGGTTACCATACACTTTACCGAGTTGCACCATGACACCCGTTGAAATAATATTCAGGGCCAATTTGGTAACTGTTCCAGCTTTCAAGCGGGTGGAACCGGCTAAAACTTCTGGCCCCACCAACAGTCGGATATCGACATCTACCGGAAAACTCACTTGATCCGTTGGCACACAGGCGATGAACATCGTCGTAGCCCCCCGCTGTCGAGCCGCTTGTAACGCTCCATGCACATAGGGAGTGGTGCCTCCCGCCGTAATCCCAATGACCACATCTAATTGGGTAATCCGGTGGTGAGCGATCGCGGTAGCGCCATCTTCGGCTCGATCCTCCAGATCTTCGGAACTGCGGATCAAGGCTCCTGCCCCTCCAGCAATGATGCCCTGGACTAATTCTGGATCGGTGCAAAAAGTTGGCGGACATTCTGCTGCATCCAGTACACCCAAACGGCCACTGGTACCAGCTCCCACATAAAACAAGTGTCCTCCCCGCCGCAGAGCAGTAGCAGTTAGATCAATCGCAGTCGCTAGAGCTTGTCGGGCTTCGGCGATCGCCGCGATCGTTTTCGCATCTTCTCGATTAAATAGATCAACTAATTCTAATGCTGTAAGTTGATCCAAGTTCTGGCTATTGGGGTTGGCTTGCTCCGTCAGCAAGTGGCCGCGTTCTGTCAAATTGTGCATAGTTCTAGTGGGATATCCCTTACTGCTCCGAGTTCTCCGTTATAGCAAGCCTTCTAAGCGGCGACGAATTGAATCTAAATCGGATTCGGGCATGGTCGCCTCCTCAACTTCATCTCCATCTGCTTCAGGCTGCCAATCGGTAGCATCCACATTCTTCTCAGGCGGCACAATTAATAACCGTTCGGCATCACTCTGAGGAACAAAGCCACTGGGAACCATTTGGCAGATATACCCTGCACTTTGACAAAATTCCTCGATTTCCTCTTGTTCAATCTCTTCGACAGAGGGAGCCGGAAAATCCTGTGCTTCTAACAACAGCGCATACCGAGTTGCATCATCTTCGTCTTCAAACATCAATACCAGGTTGTGTTCTCCAACTTGCAGAGTATGTAGCCCTTCGTTATCGGTTCCGGGGTTAAATAGCAAGACAAATACGTGCATGACCTCAAAATATTTCTCGCGATCGCTCCCTCAATCTTAATGCGATCTCTCCCTCTACTCGACCTTGCCATCCACCTTTAAAGTGGCCAAGTTGCCCGTATTTACTTTTACAGGTTGGCTACTAGCGTTATGGACATCAAATTGCTGATTTTCCCGCAGGACATTTTCTTGCAAGACGGGTTGGGCATCCCCAGCTACCACAATGCCATCCCGTTTGTTATTCGCAATCAAGTTTTGGCGTAGGGTAGGACGAGATTCCCCCACAATGACTACGCCATCCAGGTTTTGAATAATTTGGTTATTGTTTAACTGCGGTTTGGCTCGCTCACCGATCGCGACACCGTAGCCACTATCCCGAATAATATTACGTTCCAGCAATCCCCCACTATCGCGAGTGAACGACACCCCGTTCCCTTGATTTTGGTTAAACAGATTGTCACGCACGATCGGAGTGGCCATACTGGAAACAAACACGCCTTCTCGGTTATTGCCAATAAAAGTATTGGTCGCGATCGTCGGAGAACCCGCTTCCACCCAGATAGAAGATCCGCGAGTGTTCTCATTCTTGAGGGTTAGTCCTAGCACTGTAGAACCATCTTTAGCGACGATCGTCACGTTCTGCCCGGCCCAACTGGGACTGAGGAATTTGCCACCTCCGGTAATCTCAATCCCTTTACCCCGTGAAGCTGGTTCCCCTCGCAGCGTTACGCCTGCCTTGAGGATTAAGGGAAAAGTTTCACCGGAATCACTAGTGTAAGTACCCGGACGCAGTTGAATGGTTGTCCCGGATTGCGCTTGGGCCAGAGCTTGAGTAATGGTTTGTAACGGATCTGTCTCTGTGCCTTTACCTGCGTGCTCCGCTTGTGGATCAACATATAGGGTTGTCACTAACGGTTTAGCCGGGGGACGATCGGGTTGAGGTGTCGGGCGAGGGTTAGTCGTTTGTTCAGGAGTAGGTCGCTCACCTCGATCGGGGCGATTGCGCTTAATCGAAACGGTCCATTCACTATCATTACAACTACCGAGTAGAAATAAACTGCCTAGGATGATCAACCAACTAAAGTGACGTTTCATACAGTCCTCGATAAATCTCTATCCCTAGAAATACGCTCTGAGATAGTGTGGCTTGTACTATCTAAGGTAAAATCCAGGTGTTAAGTTCTGTTTCCGTCCATTACATAGACATTTTTCTGGATGAAGACAGTTTGCCGGAATCATTGACCGGACAAGTAAGGCTGATAGACTTTAACGCACGACTAGAGAGAGAGAAGAACACATGGCATTTGTACAGCCCCCCCTTCCCTTTGCAATGGATGCGCTTGAACCGTATGGCATGAAAGCGGAGACGTTTGAATATCACTACGGTAAGCATCACAAAGCATACGTGGACAACCTGAACAAGCTCACAGAAGGCTCTGATCTGGCCAATAAGTCTTTGGAAGAGGTGATTCAAGCCTCCTACAAAGATGGTAACGCTGGCGTCTTTAACAATGCGGCTCAGGTGTGGAACCACTCATTCTTCTGGAACTGCCTGAAAGCAGGTGGCGGTGGCGCACCCACCGGTGACTTAGCAGCCAAAATCGACAGTGCCTTTGGTAGCTACGATAAGTTTAGAGAAGAATTTTCTAACGCGGCTGCCACTCAATTTGGTAGTGGTTGGGCATGGCTGGTGGATGATGGCGGCACGTTAAAAGTCTCCAAAACTCCGAATGCTGAGAATCCCCTGGTTCACGGTCAGAAAGCCTTACTGACTTTGGATGTATGGGAACACGCTTACTATATTGACTTCCGCAATGCCCGTCCCGCGTTTATCAAAAACTTCCTGGATAACCTGGTGAACTGGGACTTTGTGGCGGCTAATTTAGCAGCTTAATCTTCTATCTGTTCTAATCCCGAAACGAGAATAACTTCAGCAGTTTCGATCGCGATCGAGGCTGCTTTTTTATGCCGCGAGACCCTATTAAACGATGATCGAAGAAAAACTGGCAATTCCCCATCAGTTCTTTAGATTCGCTGCCTATGATGCAAGTAGTTTAGCAGCATTGGTTGAACTGCTATATCTGGTCAGTGAGCTGGGTCGCCAGAGTGCACTAACCAAGTTCTAACCTCTACACGGGTGCCCATTGGTGAACCACAAGAAACCCCTACTCAACATATCGGCACAACCATTCAGTGTGCTGGATGCGGTACCAATGGGTATGTGTATCCTTCACCCAGATGGCACCGTTTTATTTTGGAATCGCTATTTAGAGCAATGGACAGGCATCGCCAGAAGCCAAATTATTGGGCAAGCGATCGCTCGTTACTTTCCCCACTTTGCGGAACCAAAGTATCGCGATCGGTTAAACCGCACGTTTCACCAGGGGGGACGAGTGGTGTTCTCAGCCCAATTTCATCCCCATCTCATTCCCTGTCGGTTAGCAAACGGTGCATTCCAAATTCAACGGTCGATCGCCGAACCCCTGCGCCGAGACGACGGAACTGGATTTGATGCCTTGCTGTCGATCCAAGACATGACCGATTTTTGTCGTCAGGCTCAGCACTGTCCAGTCAAGCGAACCTCAACTCCAACATTGCATCCAATTACGAACACTCCCATCCTAGATTGGCAACTCTCTACCATCCCAGAGTTAGAAGGTGAAATTCGCGATCGGATTTTGGCAGAAACTGAAATTCGGAGTGCGCTGAAGAAAGAGCGCGAACTCAATCGGTTAAAGTCCCGCTTTGTGTCAATGGTGTCCCACGAATTCCGCACACCCATGACTGCCATTCGGATTTGTGCTGAGCTGTTGGAACATCAAACGCTTTCAGAGGAACAGCGCCATCGCTACTTCAAGCAGATCCAAACCTCAATTCATGGCATGACCCAATTACTGGATGAGGTCTTGCTGCTAGGCAAAACTGAATCGGGTAGATTTCAGTACAACCCTGAACCGATCAATCTACAGGATTTTTGTCAGGAGTTAGTTGAAGGGCTGCAAGTGATGTTGAATACGCAACATCGAGTGCTCTATACCTATACTGGAGAACCAAACCATGTTGCGGTCGATCGCGTATTACTGCATCACATCCTGACTAATCTATTGTCCAATGCAATCAAGTACTCTCCCACCGGCGGTGATGTCCAGTTCGAGCTGAATTGTCAAAATGGCTTAGTGCGCCTACGAATTCGCGATCAGGGAATTGGCATTCCCGCCCAGGATCAGGAGCGCTTATTTGATCCCTTTCATCGGGCCAGTAATGTAACAGGCATTCAAGGAACTGGTTTAGGGCTGGCGATCGTCAAAAACTGTGTGGAATTGCATGGGGGACAAATCGAGTTTGAAACTAAGGAAGGTCAAGGGACAACCTTTGTAGTCACATTCCCGGTCTCCAGTGTCTAAAGTTGTCTGTTTGCAATAACGCGATAAGCTGTTGTACGGGGTTTATGGCGATTCAACATGGCAACAATTAATGATAATTACCTCAAACTGAAAGCGGGATACTTGTTTCCCGAAATTGCTCGGCGGGTGAATGCGTTTGCCGAAGCCAATCCGACTGCCAAAATTATTCGGTTAGGCATTGGCGATGTCACCGAACCACTACCCGAAGCCTGCCGCACCGCCATAATCAAAGCGGTAGAAGAAATGGGCGATCGCAATACCTTCAAGGGCTACGGGCCAGAACAGGGGTATGCCTGGTTGCGAGAAGCGATCGCGAAGCATGACTTCCAAGCTCGCGGTTGTGATATTGATGCCTCCGAGATCTTTATCTCCGACGGCTCCAAGTGCGATACCGGAAATATTCTGGATATTTTTGGCAAGAATAACGTCATTGCTGTCACCGATCCGGTCTATCCCGTGTATGTGGACACCAATGTCATGGCGGGCCATACGGGAGATGCCAATAACCAAGGTGAGTATGGCGGCTTAGTCTATTTGCCGGTTACAGCGGAAAACAACTTCACGGCCGAGATTCCCAGCCAAAAAGTTGATCTGATTTATCTCTGCTTCCCCAACAACCCCACCGGAGCCGTTGCCAGCAAAGAGCACCTGAAAGCCTGGGTAGACTACGCCCGTGCTCATGGTTCGATTATTTTCTTTGATGCGGCTTACGAAGCGTTTATTACCGATCCCGCCATTCCTCACTCGATTTACGAAATTGAGGGAGCCAGAGAATGCGCGATCGAGTTCCGATCGTTCTCCAAAAATGCTGGCTTTACGGGCACTCGCTGTGCCTTAACCGTGGTACCCAAGACCTTAACAGCAAAAGCTGCCGATGGGAGCAACGTCGAGCTATGGAAACTCTGGAACCGACGCCAATCCACTAAGTTCAATGGCGTTTCCTACATTGTGCAACGGGGGGCTGAAGCGGTTTACTCCGAAGCCGGACAACAGCAAACACAGGCATTAGTCTCTTTCTATCTAGAAAATGCCCAGATCATCCGAGAGCAACTGACTGCGGCGGGACTAGCGGTCTACGGTGGGGTGAATGCTCCTTACGTTTGGGTGAAAACGCCGCATGGTTTGTCGAGCTGGGACTTCTTCGATAAATTACTGCAAACCTGTAATGTAGTCGGCACACCGGGTTCTGGCTTTGGAGCCGCCGGAGAAGGGTACTTCCGGATTTCGGCGTTTAACAGCCGGGAGGCCGTGAACGAAGCCATGCAACGGATTACCCAAACCTTCAAAGCGTAACGATCGCGTCACGAACCTCCAGGAATCTGCTCTACTGTATTGTCAACTGAGTGAAATCAGGGCACAATCGGCAACAGTTTTTGCTGCAACCGATCCGGTTGACATCTCCATACAGTTAGATGCTGGAATTTCACAATGATCCAGACCGAGGTTCGTGACACTCACCGCGATGGTTTAATTTCCCAAACGATCGTCCGTTTTGCCCCCATCCTGCTCATGTTTGGGTTGGGAATTGCCACTCGTTTACCGTTCCAGGCTGAACTAGTCCAAGAATGGGATGCGGGAAACTTTGCTCTGGCCGTGGAGAAGTATGATTTACAGTTAGAGCAACCTCACCGCCCCGGCACCTTTTTGATTTATGTGTCTTTGGCTCGCTGCATCAATATGGTGCTCGATGACCCCACTGCGAGCCTAACAATGGTAAGTGTGATTGCCTCCGGGATCGCGGCAGCCGCGTTATATGCGATCGGCACCACCTGGTTTAATCCTCGGGTGGGTTGGGCGACGGCCCTGTTGATGTTGGCCAGTCCTCTGGTTTGGTTCTATGGCGAAATGCCTTTATCCTACATGCCAGAGTTTTGCACCGTAACGCTGATTATTCTGGCCGCTTACTTTACAGGATTAGGAGAACGTACAGCCTTACCGTTTTTAGGCATGTTGATGGGGTTAGCCGGAGGCATTCGGCCCAATACGCCCATTTTCTTACTCCCTCTCGCTCTAGTTGCAGTCATTCGGGGCTTACAGACGCACCGCTTCAAACTCCAGCATGTGCTAGCGGCTTTTGCGATCGGGTTAGCAGCGCTAGCCGTTTGGTTCATTCCCTTATTAATCCTTGCTGGTGGGCCTGAAGCCTATTGGAAAATGATTCAGGGCTGGATGCACGGGCATACGGATGATGCGAAGTCTCTGATGCAAGTGCTGGATAATGTGATTTTCTTCCTGAAAACAGTGTTGTTTGTGGTGGGAGTGGCAGCACTACCGATGTTGGGGCTATTCTTCCAGCATGGCTCTGCATTCATCCGTCGCCTCAATCGAGATTGGCGTTGCCAGGTGATCGCCCTCTGGTTAGTCCCTGGAGTTATGTACTTTACCTTTGTGCATTTGCAGCGACAAGGGCACACCTTTACAGTCATGCCTGCGTTTGTGTTGCTAGCCGGATTAGCGATCGTAGGATTGGGCGATCGCTTAGAAAAACAGTATCGTCATGCTGGATTAATGTTGATGGCAGCGATCGTTAGTCTAAATGCGCTGTTCTTCCTGTTTGCGCCCAGTAGTATTCGCAGTTTACATAGTATTCAGGCTTTTGATACTAAGTTCACTGAACGGATTGAATTTGTTCGAGCCAACTTTCCTCCGGAAAGCACTGCCGTTCTAGCTCAAAAACATTACGGACGACTGCCAGATGTGCATTTACCAGAATTCCAAGAACGGCATCTCTCCCGCTTAGTCGAAGGGCAACCGATTCTCCTGCCTGCGCAGGTGAGAACTTTAGTGCTGTTAGATAATAAAATCTATCGCAAACCCGGTCAGGATGAGGGATTTGAAAAGCTAACGCTGCCCAGTGGTAGTACCATTCGCTATCGCACCTGGGCGGAGGAGCAACGGTTGGAAGTGACGAAATTTACCTCCAAGTTGGTGACGGCGCCAGCCGTGAAGAGCGGTGGGTAATTGAAATTAGCCTCACACAGCTTGGTGAATCGGAATTTCAATCACAAACTCTGTCCCTTGGCCTAAGGAAGAAATACAGGAGAGGGAGCCTTGATGTTTTTTGTGAATAATTTCGTAGCTGATCGACATACCTAATCCTGTACCTTTACCGATCGGTTTAGTCGTAAAGAAAGGATCAAATAGGTGCTTTTTCACCGACTCAGGAATGCCCCGACCATTATCTGCGATCGCAATTCTGACGCGATCGCAGATAATGGATTCTGTCCGGATTGTGATAGTTGGAATAGACTCTAATTCTGAATGCAAATTTGAGGTCTGAAAGTGATCTTCGAGGGCATCGATCGCATTAGAAAGAATATTCATAAATACCTGATTGAGTTGTCCGGCATAACACTCAACTAAAGGTAAATTGCCATAGTGCTTAATCACTTCAATTTGAGGCAAATTCGGTTTAGCCTTGAGCCGATGCTGCAAAATCATCAGTGTACTGTCAATCCCTTCATGAATATCAACTTCCTTCATTTCAGCTTCATCCATCCGGGAGAAGTTGCGCAAAGAAGCCACAATTCCTTGGATCCGATTAACACCAACTTGCATCGATTGCAGCAGCTTTTGTAAATCTTCAATTAAAAATTCCAGATCAATATTGTCGGCTTCCTGTTGGATATCGGGATGGGGGATAGGGTAGTGCTGTTGATAGAGTTGTAGCAGCCTTAATAAGTCCTGAATATACTCTTTGCTATGCGTGAGATTGCCGTATATAAAGTTAACTGGATTGTTAATTTCATGAGCCACGCCGGCGACTAATTGCCCCAACCCAGACAGCTTTTCTGCCTGAATCATTTGCATTTGGGTACGTTTCAGTTCTTGCAATGCCTGTTCTAAATCCTGAGTACGCTGCTGTAATTTAGCCTCAGCCTGTTGACGATCGCGTAGCATGGCTTGCTGGGCGCTAATGTCGCGGGCAATTTTAGATGCCCCAATGATATTTCCTGCCCCATCTTTGATTGGGGAAATAGTGAGGGAAATATCAATTAAACTGCCATC
>DATNPU010000421.1:0-7385 GCA_036703105.1 Microcoleaceae cyanobacterium | reverse complement strand
AAACGTTTGCGATCGATGCAGAACGCGAGCTCAGAGCAGAATTTGGTGGTAAACCGGATTTAATCGTCGGCAACTATTCGGATGGTAATTTGGTAGCCTTTCTCTTAGCCCGTCGCCTTAAAGTCACCCAGTGTAACATTGCTCACGCCCTAGAAAAATCGAAATATTTGTTCAGCAACTTGTACTGGCAAGATCTAGAGGATAAATATCACTTCTCACTGCAATTCACAGCCGATTTAATTGCGATGAATGCAGCTAATTTTGTCATTAGCAGCACCTACCAGGAAATTGTTGGGACGCCGGATAGTGTCGGGCAGTATGAGTCCTACAAGACCTTTACGATGCCTGATCTTTATCATGTAGTGAGTGGCATTGAACTGTTCAGCCCAAAATTTAATGTCGTACCACCAGGGGTCAACGAACATATTTACTTTCCCTATACCCGATCGGAAGAACGGTTAATGGAGAGTCGCGATCGACTAGAAGAACTGTTATTTACCCTGGATGATCCAACCCATGTTTACGGTCAATTAACTAACCCCGAAAAGCGGCCGCTGTTCTCGATGGCCCGCCTCGATCGCATCAAAAATTTAACTGGATTGGCAGAATGTTTTGGTAAAAGTCTAGCTTTGCAAGAGCACTGCAATTTAATTTTGGTAGCGGGAAAGTTGCGTCCGGAAGATTCCACTGATCACGAAGAGATTAGTGAAATTGAAAAGCTTTATCACATTATTGAACAGTACGGCTTGCATGGCAAAATTCGCTGGTTAGGAGTGCGCTTACCAAAAGCCGACTCCGGTGAAATTTACCGGATTATTGCGGATCACGGTGGTGTGTTTGTGCAACCCGCTCTATTTGAAGCTTTTGGCCTAACGATTTTAGAGGCGATGATCACAGGCTTGCCGACCTTTGCTACCCGATTTGGTGGTCCCTTGGAAATTATTCAGGATAAAACCAATGGGTTTTACATCAACCCCACCCATCAGGAAGAGATGGCGGAAATTCTGTTAAATTTCATCACTAAATGTGACCAAAATCCCACATATTGGCACGAAATTTCACAACGTGGCATCGATCGGGTTTATAGCACTTATACCTGGAGAATTCATACGACCCGGTTATTATCTCTTGCCAAAATTTATGGGTTTTGGAACTATACCTCTCAGGAAAATCGAGAGGACATTTTGCGCTACATCGAATCCTTGTTTTACCTGCTCTATCGGCCCCGTGCCAAGGCATTACTCGAAGAACACATGCACCGCTAAATCAGCCACTTGCTTTAAGCGGACTGAGAGTTGAGTGCTGGGTGCTGAGAATAAAGTTAATGCTGAGTCTTCAGCACTGCCTCAACTGGAGTTTGAGGGTTTTAGAACCGATCTTAGTGAGTACTATTAATCCTGATGCTCCGCCTTAACCCGCCTTACGCTTGAACTACTACTGAAGGTTATCCGGGCGCTAGTTGGGATGGATAGATCAGCGCAATTGTAGAGGGGCAACCGACCCAAGTTAGTGGTAAGAATTGGATGGAGGATGTTCTTAACGTTACCTGTCATCGGTTTAAATTGCTACCCGTATGACACTCGAAAATTCTGCCTACTCCAGTCCCTAACTCCCTGAAATCGTGAGTTAGGTTATCCAGTCAAAGCGAGTTGTGTTGGTAAAGCGTGAACTACGGATAAAATTTCTACTTTTTTTCCTGTTCTAGTGCTTTTTCCTATGGGTACTTTTATAAGAGGTACTTGAATTAAAATCCTCAGAAATCGAAAAAAGCGGTAAAGTTTGAAATAACCGCTACAGGGGCATTGTGTCTGTGATCACTAAGCCTTTGCGATCGTGATCACTGCTAAACCAAAACAATTCGATAAAGCTGCCATGAAGGGGCATTCTCAACGTTTAGTATTTAAGTCCGATCACCCCAGGGTCGGCTTCTCAATAGCCAAGGACAATGCTGATCCGGGAACCATCATCAACCTTTGTGAGAGATACCCATGTCCAGTGTGAAAAACCAGTTCGTTGTTAACTTCTGGGGGGTTCGGGGAAGTATTGCTAGCCCAGGGCCAGGAACCGTACGATATGGCGGGAATACGCCCTGTGTGGAAATGGTTGTGGGGGGAGAGCGCCTAATTTTTGATGGTGGCACTGGTATCCGCGTCCTTGGGCAATCGCTACTAGCACATACACACGTTGAGGGCCATCTGTTTTTTACCCATTCTCATTGGGATCATATTCAAGGGTTTCCCTTTTTTACTCCAGCTTTTATCAAAGGCAACCGCTTTCATATTTACGGAGCTGTAGCACCAAACGGTTCCACGATCGAGCAACGACTTCACGATCAAATGTTGCATCCGAATTTCCCAGTGCCCTTACAAATTATGGGAGCCGATTTGCATTTTTATGATCTGGAAATTGGGCAATCGATCCAATTAGGGCCAGGAATTGAGGTAGAAAATGCTCCACTGAATCATCCCGGACAAGCGGTTGGGTATCGTGTCAGTTGGCAGGGATATGCAGCGGCGTATGTTACGGATACAGAGCACTACCCCGATCGCATGGATGAGAACGTGCTGCGGTTGGCCCGCAATGCCGATATTTTGATTTACGATGCTACCTATTCGGATGAAGAATATCATTCCAAATCAAGCAGCAAAGTGGGCTGGGGCCACTCGACTTGGCAGGAGGCCGTGAAGATTGCCAAGACGGCGGGGGTGAAAAAACTATACATTTTCCATCATGATCCCCTTCATACCGATGATTATCTGGATCATATCGGTGAAAAAGTGGCGGCGGCGTTTCCCAATGGGGTGATGGCTCAGGAAGGCATGTCAGTCTCGTTGATTCCCTTAATTGCGGCGGCGAAGCAACCTGTAGAGGTCAAAGGTTGATTATACGGGTGGCAAATTGAAGCTGGATGAATTAGCAATATCAAGTCTGACTAAAGAATTGCTGCTACCGATCGCGACAAATGTGTCAAAATGTAAAGCGTGTGGATTACTTCGTCGCTCGATACAGTTTTAACGCCAACTGCTGTTGCTCTCGGAAACTTTGATGGTGTACATCAGGGGCATCGGCAGGTAATTCAGCCTGTGCTAGAGTGTGTGACGTCTGCTGGGGAGATGGCTCATGCTACGGTGGTGACGTTCTATCCTCACCCCCAGGAATTCTTTACGGGGCAACATCGCCACATCCTAACGCCGTTACATGAAAAGATCGCGCTCCTCAAAGCGATCGGGGTCAAGCAGTTAGTCCTCTTGCCGTTTAATCGCGAACTCGCTAGTTTGAGTCCGGCGGAATTTGTCCAAACGATTTTAGTCGATCAACTGCAAGCCTGTAGGGTCAGCGTTGGGTCGAATTTCTGCTTTGGCCGCAAACGATCGGGGACAGTGGCTGATTTGCAAGCGATCGGGGCGACTCATGGCATTGAAGTGGCGATCGCGCCATTAGCGATGTTGTCAGAGGAACGGGTGAGTAGTTCGGCCATTCGGCAAGCCCTACAGGCGGGTGAAATTCCCCAGGCTAATCGCTTATTAGGTCGCTCCTACCGGTTAATTGGACGGGTAGTCGGGGGGCAACAACGAGGTAGAACGATCGGCTTTCCCACCGCCAATCTGCACTTACCGCCGGAGAAGTTTTTGCCCCGTCAGGGCGTTTACGCGGTTCAGGTGTATCTGGGGGAGTTGGATGAACATGGCCAATTACCAACTAAGACAGTGTTGCCCGGAGTCATGAACTTAGGAATTCGGCCCACGGTTGATGGGAGCCATGAAACTGTGGAAGTTCATTTATTGGATTGGTCTGGCGATTTATATGGCAAAAATCTGTGTGTAACTCTGGAACAGTTTCTGCGTCCAGAACACAAATTTGCATCTCTTGAGGCTCTCAAAGCCCAAATTCAAGCGGATTGTTTAGCGGCAAAGGCGTTATTAGCGGCTAGACATAGAACTCCGGAACCCGAAAATCGGATTTGAAGGGGATGACTGTAAGAGCGGGTTTTGTCGCTCATTAAAGCAACCCTTGGGCTAAACCTCGCTCCTACTCTGGTTATGCATCTGCCTGATCGATCGCGCGGCCTAAAACCTGCCGTAAGACCTGGCTATCAACTTGATCCGTGACGATCGCCGTGCCAATATCTTTGGGTAAAACGAAGCGAACTTGTCCTGCTTGGACTTTTTTATCCAATTGCAGTGCCGCCACGATCACGTCAACCTCAATACCCGCTGGAATTTGGATTGGCAATCCAGCTTTGGCAATCAGAGCTAACTGGCGTTCGGCGCAGATATCTGACCACAGATTTAAGGCTACGGCAAGTTGTCCAGCCGCCACCATCCCGATCGCCACCGCTTCCCCGTGATTCACCAAGCGATACCCGGTCAAACTTTCGATCGCATGGCCGATCGTATGGCCATAATTCAGAATGGCTCGCAGTCCAGCCTCTTTCTCATCTTTGCTGACCACATGGGCTTTGGCCTGACAGGAGCGGGTAAGAATGTCTTGAAGTTGGTCGGCACTAATGTAAGAGAGTTGACTAAGGCGCTTAGCGGCTTCTAAATGCTCAAAAAGTTCGGCATCCCAAATCACTCCGTACTTGATCACCTCAGCCATACCGGCCCGAAATTCCCGTGCGGGAAGAGTTTTCAGCACATCGGGATCGATCAACACCAGCCGGGGTTGATGGAACGCGCCAATCAGGTTTTTGCCTCGGGGATGGTTGACTCCAGTTTTGCCCCCGATCGCTGAATCGACCATTGCCAGGAGAGAGGTTGGCACTTGCACCACATTGATTCCTCGTAACCAGGTAGCGGCAGCAAAGCCAGCCATGTCACCAATCACGCCCCCTCCTAATGCGACGATCGTCGAGGTACGTTCTAAGCGTAACTCCAGGGCCGCATCATAAATTTTTTGAATCGTGGCGGGGGTTTTGTAGCGTTCCCCGGCGGGCAGAATGCAGTGACCCACCTCAAATCCCGCTGACGTTAAAGCCGCGATCGTGCGGTCGCCGTAATGCCGAAAGATCGTGGGATTGGAGACGACCAATACTTGCCGACCTAGCTTGGCTAACTGAAGCATTTGACTGCCAAGCTGGTCTAAGTTACCCGATGCGATCGTAATATCGTAGGACTGGTCTGGAAGCGAGACAGGAATCACAGATGGCATAGATCAGGAGTGCAGCGATAAAAAGTCAAAAAACAAGGTGGGATAGTCACCAGACGATTACCCGTTGCTGTATGCATCCTACTGCACTGCGGGGTGTCATTGTTTTGTATAGTTTTGTTAGTGATAAAGGAGATCTAAGATGGGCGGCGTATTAACTTACTTTGTGTTGTTGGGTGGTGCATTTGCCACCGCGATCGGCTTGTATTTTGCTTTCCGGTCGATCAAGCTGATCTAGACCCAACTCTCGATCTCACTGAGATGTTGTCGTGGGACACATTCCAGCTATGGTGAGGGCGAACAATGTTCGCCCTCACACACTTAGTCAGGGGTTGCCTAGGCCACTTGGGCGGGCTGCTTGGCGACCTGCGCTAAATAAGCATCCACTTGAGCTTCAATCTGATCACGGACAATCTGCCGATAGTGAATAAAGTGTTCATTATGAGCACAGACGGTCAGATAGTGCTCCCAGACGGCTGGATTATTTTTGATAATGCTGAATAGATGATGCCAGAATTTCCAGCGGGTTTTACGCTGGAATCCTTGTCGCCAGCAAACGATCGCCAGCGCCCGTAGATCGATCAGGCTAGGCAGTTTGGCCGGTGGGTGGCATTTAGGGGCACCCAACATCAGGAAGCAGCGATACACCCGATCGAGATATTGCTCAGGATCGTAGAGCTGCCAGAATGCTTCCACATACTCTCTAGCAATATCTTCCAGAGGCCGGGTCGGCACAAAGTTCATTAGCGAGGTTTGGTTCAATTCGCTATCTTTGCTATACAGCCGCCCTTCTTTTTCCAACCGTTGCCAGAGAGCCGTGCTAGGTAGGGCTTGAAGCATGGCAAACGTCGTGGTGGGAATGGCTGTGGCCTCTGCAAACCGGACAATGCGATCGCCCGCTCCTGCTTTTTCGCCATCAAAGCCGATGATAAATCCAGCGATCGGGCGTAATCCCGCCTTGGTGATTGCCTGAACCGATTCAATCAGCGAACTGCGCGTGTTCTGAAACTTGCGGGTTAGCGATAGGCTGGCTTCATCTGGGGTTTCAATGCCCAGAAACACAGCATCGAAGTAGCATTCCACCATCAAATCCATCAATTCGGGGTCTTGTGCCAGATCGATCGAGGCTTCGGTATTGAAGCGGAAGGGATATTGATGTTCCTGCTGCCAAACTTTGAGTTCTTTCAGCAGTAGTTTCACATTCCGCTTATTGCCGATGAAGTTGTCATCGACCATAAATACGCCTCGCCGCCAACCTAGTTCGTAAAGATAATCCAGTTCTGCCAGCAGTTGTTCTGGCGTTTTGGTGCGGGGTTTGCGCCCATACAGCACAATAATGTCGCAAAATTCACACTGGAAGGGGCAACCCCGCGAAAACTGGACAGACATGGAATCATAGGCATCAAATTCCAGCAAGTCGAATCGTGGGATGGGAGTAGTGGTAACATCTGGCTTTTCCCCATCGCTGCGGAAGACGCCCTGGGTTTGGCCCCGATCGATCGCATCCACAAACATGGGCAGCGTGATTTCCCCTTCGTCCAGAATCAGGTAATCGGCTCCGGCAACTTCGGCTTCTTCAGGCACCGAAGTGGGATAAGGCCCGCCGACAGCCACTCGTTTACCTCGGCGCTTAGCTTCCCGAATTAGGCTCAGTAGATCGACTTTCTGCACAATCATGGCGGAAAGAATCACTAGATCGGCCCATTCCCATTCGGCTTCTGTTACAGATCGCACGTTGCGATCGACCAGTTTGAATTCCCATTCCTGCGGCAGAATGGCAGCGACCGTGATCAGTCCCAATGGTGGGAGTAGCACCTTGCGATCGACGAGTTCCAGAATCTTTTCGTAAGACCAGAACGTTTTGGGAAATAGCGGATAAACCAATAAAACTCGCATTAAAATGCAGGCTCCTTGTGATGCTGAATAAATTTTGGGCAATGGGGTTAGCTGGCAAGCGGTCGCACAATGGAATCGGATGGTGCGAGGACGCGGGGTGACTCTGTGGCTAGATAATCCGCGAGTTGGGTTTCAATCTGGTCGCGAACAATTTGGCGATATTCGAGAAAGTGTTCGCCCAGGGCACAAATGGCTAAATAGTGTTGCCAAACGGCGGGATTGTGGCGCAGAATTCCAATTAAATTCAGCCAGAATTTCCAGCGAGTTTTCCGTACCACTCCCTGCCGCCAACAAACGGTGAGTAATGCCCGGATGCTGACCCAACTCACCTTCCGTAACCG
>DATNPU010000412.1:0-7664 GCA_036703105.1 Microcoleaceae cyanobacterium | reverse complement strand
AATCCGCTCTGAATTCATGACCATTCCAAGGCTCCTTTCCGCCATGCGTAAACCAAACCAACAACCAGGATGGCAACAAAGACCAGTGCTTCGATAAACGCCAGCAGCCCTAACCGATTAAATGCGACGGCCCAGGGATACAGAAACACTGTTTCCACATCAAAAATCACAAATACTAACGCAAACATGTAGTAGCGGATATTGAACTGGATCCAGGCGCCACCGATCGGCTCCATCCCAGATTCGTAAGTGGTTCTCCGCTCTGGACCCCGACGGCTGGGACGCAGTAGTTTAGCGGCAGTCAGCGCTAGAGCTGGAACTAAACTACAGATCAGCAGGAAGCCTAAAAGATACTCGTAGCCACTGAGGACAAACACTGTCAATGATTACCCTTTATCGAAGTTGCTTAACGGAGTCGTGTTACCGCTCCTTCATATTATAGGAGGCGGGTCTTTACGAAATGATAGAAGTTCTTGAGACACTTCATGGGAGGTAGTCAATTATTCCCCGATCGTACTTAGCTCCCCACCTGCCCCGGCCCTAATCGGGAGAACTAGCAAATCGTGTCCGACCTGAGTATGATTGTTTATATAATTTAATAGAGTTTTCAGAATTCCTCATCACCTCTATAGAAAGATCATCGTACTGAAAGCAATGAGTTCCCCAACTGCTGACCCCGTAGATCCCAAGGCCCTCGATCGTTACGAGTGTGAAGCCTGCGGCTATATTTATGAGCCTGCCAAAGGTGATAGTAAGCGGCAGGTTGACGCCGGAACGACCTTTGAGGAGCTACCGCCGAACTGGCGCTGTCCAGTCTGTAGTGCTCCTAAAGCCCGGTTCCGTAATATCGGTGTCACGGGTAAACCTTCGGGATTTGAGGAAAATTTGGGCTATGGGCTTGGTGTCAATACATTAACTCCCACCCAGAAAAATCTACTAATCTTCGGGGGGTTAGCCCTTGCCTTCCTGTTCTTTCTCAGCCTATATGGCCTGCAATAGCGGACGATGCCTCGTCGCTACCGTTACAAAACTACATTGAGACTTATTCGAGACTAACCAGTAATGCGCACTGCCACAAAATTCTTGCAACGATTTGTTTCGCTTTTAGCCGTGGCGCTGCTCTGTGTGGGCTGTGGCGGCGGGGCATATCTCCCCTCCACGGATACTAACCCCTGGCAGGTGATCACGGTGCCGACCGAGGCCAACCTACTTGACATCAGCTTTACCAGCGAACCCAATCATGGCTGGTTAGTGGGGACCAATTCTACTTTGCTAGAAACCAATGATGGTGGTAAAACCTGGGAACCCCGCACCCTGGAACTAGATCAAACCTATCGACTTACCTCAGTCAGCTTTTCTGGCAATGAAGGCTGGGTGGCTGGTCAGCCGTCGATCCTGTTGCATACGACTGATGCGGGTAAGTCCTGGTCACGAGTTCCCTTGAGTGCAAAATTACCTGGTTCCCCCAATACTGTTTTAGCCTTGGGTGATAAGTCAGCCGAGATGACTACGGATATTGGGGCGATCTACCGAACAGCAGATGGTGGTAAAACCTGGAAAGCGATGGTAGAAGAAGCGGTTGGGGTAATTCGGAATATTTCGCGATCGACCGATGGTAAATATGTGGCCGTTTCGTCTCGTGGGAATTTCTACTCTACCTGGAAGCCCGGTCAACCTGCATGGCAACCGCATAACCGTAACAGTTCTCGTCGTGTCCAAAATATGGGCTTCACGGCAGATGGTCGGTTGTGGATGTTGGCTCGGGGTGGCCAAATTCAATTCAGCAATTTAGAGGCGGCGGATGGATGGGATGAGCCCGTTAATCCAGAGGCTTCGACCAGTTGGGGACTCCTCGATCTGGCCTACCGAACCCCCGATGAAGTTTGGGTATCTGGCGGTAGTGGCAATTTGCTGCGGAGTACAGATGGTGGGCAAACCTGGGAAAAAGACCGGGCAGTGGAAAATGTCCCCTCCAATCTCTATAGAATTGTCTTCTTCACACCAGAAAACGGTTTCATTATTGGGCAAAGAGGTGTGTTACTGAAATATCAACCAAGCACCAGTGCTGCCTAGGTGATTAAGCGGTTTATGAGAATGGTTTTCCTTATGTAAAGGTACAAGCATTGTCTCTTTACTGAGGATTAAGGCGTTCTGGGTGAGAGATCGTTGCGAAATTGCTTCAACGAGTTCATCGTAACTGATCTCCTCAGCCATGATCTGAAAGCTGGACAGGGTAAGGGTTTGAGTTGAAATAACGGGAGTCCGATCGCCGTGTATTGATGTATTCGGCGGTCGTCACTCAAACCCTGCATTACCTCAAGCAAACCAGCGATGATTCCTGGATATCAACTTGCTTGTGAGTGGTTCGGCGCTCCCGTATGATAGAGATTAACCTTTTGTATCCTTTTGTCAGTGGAGGAATCTGCATGGCTGGTTCAACCGGAGAGCGTCCGTTTTCGGACATTATTACCAGCATTCGTTACTGGGTAATTCACAGCATCACCATTCCCGCCTTGTTTATTGCTGGGTGGCTGTTTGTTAGCACTGGCTTAGCCTACGACGTGTTTGGCACTCCTCGTCCTAACGAGTATTACCCTGCCGGACGGCAAACTGCTCCGATTGTGGATAATCGCTTTGAAGCTAAACAACAAATTGAGCAATTTCTGTCAAAGTAGTTTTAATTGCATTCCAACCTTATGACCAGCAATACTCCAAACCAACCCGTTTCGTATCCAATTTTTACGGTTAGATGGCTGTCAGTGCATGCTCTGGCTGTCCCCACCGTATTCTTCTTGGGCGCGATCGCAGCAATGCAGTTTATTCAGAGGTAATCAGAGCCGTGGCAGTTAACACTCCCAATCCCAACAAGCAACCCGTTGAGTTAAACCGGACTTCACTGTATCTGGGCTTGTTACTAATCTTCGTCCTTGGTATTCTCTTTTCCAGCTACTTCTTTAACTAACGCTGCGTCAACTTCAGCTTGACGGATAGAAAGCAAGTCGTTAAAGAGTGTTTGGCATCTTTCGTCTTTGAAAGAATTTTGCAAGATTATTAGTTTGCGTTTTTTAGTGAGCTATGCTCACTCTATTCTTGTGCTGAGTTAGGAGGCAACATCGTGTTTAGTTCTGGGAGGATTCCGCTCTGGATCGTAGCAACCGTTGCAGGTCTGGGCGTTTTAACCATATTAGGTTTGTTCTTTTATGGGGCTTATGCTGGACTGGGTTCCTCAGTCTAGAAACGATGAATTGCCTTCCAGGAGCTAAATATTTGGAAGGCAAGTGTTCTATAAAGTTTCCAATCAAAAAACCGCTTATCTAGTCAGCAGATAGGCGGTTTTTTAGTGGATAAATTTTGAGGGGATTGATCAAATCAAAACTATGAGGTTGATGCGATCAATCTCCTCAGTTCCGGATCCATTAAGCATCCTGTTCGATGTACAGGAATAACAGTCCCATTGTGACAGCAGGCAGAAGCCAGCAAACAACGGGAATCAGAATCCAGGGTAGGAAAGAAGCTGCGTATGTACCAGTCATAATGACGTTTCCTATCTTTAAGATACTTTCAAGACGGACTGTACAGAATTTACTGTGAAGTGTGTACCCCTGGCTGATTTCTAAGAATTCTTAACGATCGTAGGGGAATGTAACAACTCTTCCGACTCATAGATCAAATTCATCCAGGGACACCAGAGGAAAGTCATCCAAAATTACCGCTCGATCGAGGACAACTTTCCGGCTTTCCCGCTGAGTTTGAATTTCCACCGCGATCGCCTCAATTCGCACTTCTACGCTTCCCTGAGGAATGGTGAGGGGAATGATCGCTTCTAGAGCATCGAAGCCATTGGGGAAGAAATCCATTAACCACTGAGGCCCGGCTAACAACGAGCGAGTTTGGCGATCGTTCACCCACAATTTCACATAAATCCGTGGGAGTAAATTGGGTAACGTCACCCGGATATTAATGGTTTCTCCAGCCACTAACTCATCCGCCAGGATTTCTAAAATCGGTACTGGAACTGGCTCATCGGGGGGCAGAATCAGAGGGTTAGACTCCTCAGGGGCTTCAGCGATCGCCGACCGGGTTAAAACGTTGGAACGGCGGTGACGGCGATCGTTAAATTCTGGATCATCGTCCACAACAAACTCGGACGCTGCAAAGTCTGTGCTAATCATCGGTGTAGCGACAGCTTGATGCGAATTCCGGGTTCCGGTATCGGCAGAAGTTGCTTCTAGGCTGACTTTCAAATCAGTATCAGAGGCCAGGGCATTCAAGCGGTTGAAAAAGCGTTCCTGGAGATTGAGGGCTTGAAAGGCCATTTCGACTGGTGATAGTGGCTCTTCTACAACGACTGGCACCATATCCAGGTCTAACTGCCGGACGGAGAGGGAATCATTCTCCTGCACGATCGTCTCGATCGTTTCCAGCGTTGGCGGATCAATCGCTTCAGCGGTATAGACTTCATCCGCCGTAGTTGTCTCGTCTGCATGACTTGCTGCTTCAGCTTCAGTCTCCAATGGTGCTTCTGAAGGGGCTGCCTGGGAACTTAGTTCAGTCTCCAGCTCAGTCTCAGTCTGAGCTACAGCCATGAAAGTGGGTAACTCTAGCGGTCTTTTCCCAGACTGTTCTGGATCAGGATGATACAACTGGGGTGGCAGAATTGCTTGGCCGATCGTCACACTTGATACGGACGGTGTGGGTTCCGGCTCTGGTTCTGGGGCAGGTGTTTTCGCTAGTTTGAGGAAAGACAGATCCAACAACGATCGTTGCTGAGACTCGGCTAACTCCACACTTAACTGCACTGGCAAATCCAGCATGTCCTCAGTATCGGTATGGTTCGCCAAGGTTTGATTGACTTTTGCCCATTCCGCCATCAACTGCTCTGGGTCAACTGTCACTGAGAAAGGCTGACTCTTTAAGACAACGAGAGCCGCTTCAGCAGCTTCTGATAGCCAGCCACAGATCGCTACTTCACCCACCAGTAAATGGGTAGTTAGGTCTGGAGGGACAACCAGGCTAAAGCTAAAGGGATAAGTAGCTGTAATGGATGTAACGGGTTGTCGATCGCTACAGAGCACTTGTGAGGTTTGAGGATCCCGTAAATAGATCCGAATTTCCTCAAGGGTGGCCTCGGTGGGTGATGCGGTTTCATCCTCGGATTCTAGCTCCGTAGAAGTTTGTAACCAAGCCGGAAACGGTTGGGCCGGATGAATCGGCTTTAACTCAGAGTTGAGTTCAATCACACCAGAGATCGTGAGGGGTTCCCCATACCGAGCGGTTAGCGTTTCAGAGTTCAGTCGTAATTGCAGAGCATCGATCGGAATCAAGACGGGTTCCACAGCCGGAGTAGGAGATTCAGGGGCGATCGGCGATTCCAGTTCAGGATGGCTGGGAGATTCTACGGTTGCTGCCTCTAAGGCCGTTACCTCTTTTGCTGTTGTCCCGATAGATTGTTGCCAGAAATCCGCTAATTCCATCAGATTCAGACCTCGCAGAGCCTCCTCTACCACCTGATGAGAAAGTTGCTCAGTCATTTCTAACAACCGATCCATAGATAATCCCAACACCTGAGCGATTTCCAGATTCAGAGTCGCCAAATCATCGATCGACGGCATTGATTGATTCACTGGCCTAGCATTGGCAGAAACTGGTTCAACCGTCGGGGCGGGATCGGAAGTTGGGAGCGCCGGGAGTTGTGGCAACCCTTCTACATCCATATCCGCCGATTCATCTGGCTCTACTGCTTGACTAATCAGATCTGTGGGAATAGGAAGTGGTATCGCGATCGAGGGTGATTCCTGGGACTCCGTGGTTACCTGAGGCAAAGCAGATGCAAATACAGTATCTACACGATCGGAAAGGGGTGCAGTCGGCTGGCTGTCTTCCTCCAGTCCCATGAGTGCCAGCACTTGTAAGCGTACCGATCGTTGCCAAGCGGCTCCTAGCAAATCTGCCATCACATCCGTTGAGGTGCAGGTAATTTGCCAAATTCCCGATCGCAGGTGGGTATAGGGCAAAATCACGATCAACCCATTTGCGTTTGTGCGACCGCTGCGCCGCTTCGATCGCCGTTTAGGTGGATCCTCATCTACAGTCACATGGCTAATGGCTACATTCACTTCAGTATTGGCCTGATTCGAACGCGCCACAATCCGATAGCGTCCCTCCAAAATTTCCACATCGGGCGAATCCAGAGGTAACCATGAGCGATCGCCGTCTTTTTGCAATAAGAAATCCCACTGTTCCATCTCAAACCTCTGCGGATGCTTCCCGCTGGATTCAGGGTTATAACACTATATTTAGTGTCAAAAAATTGTTAATTCCCGCTTAAAGCCCTGGATGATACCTAAATATAGAGGACAAGTGGAATTTTTTCACATAATGTTTAACTTTGCGCTTCAGTCTACCTTAGAGGCTCCAGTTGTACACCATCCTTCATGCTTCTTTACTAAAACACCAAAAAAACGGGCACCCGCAGGTACCCGCTCGTCACTCTAATCGTTGCTCTGGCTCTTAAAGCATTAGGCTGAGAATTACATCAGGCCCAGGAAGTGTAATACACCCTGGTTAGTAATTAACTCAGTTAACAGAGCAGCCAGGAAACCAATCATGGCGAAGCGACCGTTCCATAATTCAGCTTGGGGCGTAAACCCAAACTTCCAGGAGTTGCGGTCTTCAGTAACAACGGGCATTTTTTGAGCATCTTGCATAGCAAACACTCCAAACATTCCTACCTACACCCGTATTGTAAACACCTGTTAAGGAAAGTGTCAAAGTATAAAGGTCAGGAAATCGAGACACTGACTTCAATTTCAGCGTTTAGCAATTGGTAGTCTCAGTAACAATTGCAATCTTCCTGAGAAGTTTTGGTTTAATCAAAGAGAAAATGTCGCGTCTCAAACAAGCGATTGTTACGTCGATAATGGAGGCAGGATAAAGGGCCATGCAATCGCAGCCATCAATCCTGCTGGTAGAATAACCAGCTGGATAATTCTGAGAAAAGTATTACGTTTTCTAATTCAGTCCCCCATGAGATGCACGACTAACTCTCGGGTTGAACCCTGTTGCCGATGTTCCCAAATATAGATCCCCTGCCAGGTTCCTAAGACTAAGCGACCATTCGCGATCGGAATTTGCTCAGAGGTACTCGTTAAGGCTGTACGAATATGGGCAGGCATATCATCCGGCCCTTCGGTGCTATGAATATAGTTCTCCCACTCTGGCACTAACTTGGCAAAAAAGTTCTCTAGGTCTTTCAGCACATCCGGATCCGCGTTTTCTTGAATTACTAAACTGGCAGAGGTATGTCGCAGAAACAGTGAACATAATCCAGTGCGAATTCCTGATTCCGCCACGATCGCCTGCACCTTTGCCGTCACTTTACACAATGATTTTCCCGTTGTCGGAATCCGAAGAAATTGCTGATAGTGCGCCATAGCATGATTAGATAGTTTCTACCATGCTAGTCCAAGGCGGATCCATCACAGATCGACCTAAGACGACCTGGAATTGCAGGCGATCATGAGTTGATCAACTCAGACCCTGACCTGAACCATTGGAGTTCTTTAGACCAGTTTTGCTAATAGGCTAGTTTCACCTAGCTGATCCCAACCAGATTGAGCCGAGCAGATTGGACATTGACAAGCGATCGCAGGTGGTGATTCAGC
>DATNPU010000406.1:0-2489 GCA_036703105.1 Microcoleaceae cyanobacterium | reverse complement strand
ACAGCCAAAGGTGTGCCAGAGATTGGAGATTTTATTGCTCGTGTTGCTTCTCCAGTCACCGTGTTGGCTCCTAATTCTCTGAAGGCGGCACTGAAATTGAATCCCCAAATTCGCCGTGTTGCTGTTTTTTATGCGCAGAATGATGCGTTTAGTCAATCGGAAACGGTGATTTTTCAGCAGGCGATCAAAGATCAGGGATTAGAGATTGTTACGATTCAAAAATTTCAAACCACGGATGCCGACTTTCAAACCCAGGCCATCGCTGCGATTAACTTAAAGCCTGATCTCATGGTGATTTCTGGCTTAGCGGCAGACAGTGGTAATCTAGTCCGGCAAATCCGGGAATTGGGCTATCGGGGATTAATTGTGGGTGGAAATGGGTTTAATACCCCTAATATTTTTCCGTTGTGTAAACAATTATGCGATGGCGTGTTGGTGGCTCAAGCTTATAGTCCCGAACATAACAATGCGATTAATCGATCGTTTCGGGAGGCTTACACGCAGCAATATCAGAAAGACCCACCTCAATTTAGCGCTCAGGGATTTACAGCTGTGCAAGTGATTGTAGAAGCTTTAAAGGCTATTGATCAGCAGACGCCCATTGGCCAACTGCCATTACCAGAGTTGCGCACCACCCTGAATCAAAAAATCTTGGCAGGTAACTACGATACCCCATTGGGTAAAATTGCTTTTACGCCGATCGGTGAAGTGGTGCAGGAGAAATTTTATGTGGCTCAAATTCGGATGAATCCGGATGGCAAGAATGGCAAGTTTGTGTTTTTGCAGTAGTTCTCATTGGCATGGCGATCGAACAGCAGTTTACCTGGACACCCTACCCTACCGAAGATGGGTCGTTTACCTTTTTTTCACCGGAGTTTGGCGAAACTTTCCATAGTGATCAAGGGGCGCGATCGGAAGCCTTTCTCAAATTTGCTCAGGCTACGGATTTAGTCCAACGATCGCAGCAGGATACATTGCGATTGCTGGATGTTTGTTATGGCCTGGGCTATAACACGGCCGCTGCTCTAGAAACGATCTGGAGGGTAAATCCTGAGTGTCGGGTAGAGGTGGTGGGCTTAG
This sequence comes from Microcoleaceae cyanobacterium, assembly GCA_036703105.1. Taxonomy (GTDB): domain Bacteria; phylum Cyanobacteriota; class Cyanobacteriia; order Leptolyngbyales; family Leptolyngbyaceae; genus Pantanalinema. Next base: position 1,409 of record DATNPU010000406.1, on the reverse strand, counting down.
AGTTAGATGTGACGGTGCCCCAAGCTGCGATCGCGCCACCGTTAATTGATGCTTGGGCACCAACAACCCAAGCGATTCTGAAGGCGATTGCCCTGGAACAGCATTGCACTACCTCCCGCCTCCAGGCTCGGTTGCTGATCGGTGATGCGCGTCAAACCATTCAAACGTTGGCCCAGTCTGGGTTTTTAGCCGACGCGATTTTGTTCGATCCGTTTTCGCCGCGTCGTTGTCCGCAGTTATGGACTGTAGAATTTTTTACCCAAGTAGTCCGTTGTTTATTACCCACCGGCAAACTTGCTACCTACTCCCGTTCGGCCTGTGTGCGTTCGGCAATGATGGCCGCCGGATTAACCATTGGCACGATTCCATTGAGCGATCGTCCGGCTGCCCAACCCCTGTTATCCCATGAATGGTCTGATGGCACCGTGGGAGCGTTTGCAGCCAGTTCTCTCCATTCTTTATCAACAATGGAACAGGAACATTTGCAGACACGAGCTGCCATCCCCTACCGTGACCCGACCTTGCATGACTCAGCTACCGCAATTTTAGAACGACATGATCAAGAACAACAGGCTTCAAGTTTAGAATCAACATCCAGTTGGCGACGACGGTGGGGTATTCGATAGCAGGAGTAAACATGCGACTGAAACGACGGCAGTTTTTGATCCTAACGGGGCTGGCTAGTGGTTTAGGTTTGGCCGGTGTGGGCAAGTGGTTGACCGCCAATATGAGTAGCAAGGCGGATAGCCCGCTGCCCCTATCTAGAGCAACCACAAAACCGTTATTGCGATTTGTGGCGATCGCCGATGCGGGTACAGGGGATAGTAACCAGTATGCAGTGGCGGCGGCGATGGCTCGTTTCCATCAACAGCACCCGTTTCCGCTAGCTGTGATGGCAGGCGACAATATCTACACGAATGGCGAAATTGAGAAAATTAGCACTGTGTTTGAGCGCCCCTACCAGCCGTTGTTGCAGCAGGGGGTAAAGTTTCATGCCTGTCTGGGTAATCATGACATTCGGACGGGGAATGGTGAGGCCCAAATTCGTTACTCCGGCTTTAATATGCGGGGTCGCTATTACACCTTTCGCCAAGGAGCAGTCCAATTTTTTGCTCTAGATACCAATCCCAGTGCTTCCTGGAAGGCACAACTTACCTGGTTAGAGCAGGAATTGCAGCGTAGTCGGGCAACCTGGAAAGTTGTATTTGGGCACCACCCCATTTATTCCTCGGGTCGGTATGGGTCTAATTCTGCGATGATTGAAGCTCTGACACCGTTGTTCAAACAATACCGAGTGCAACTCTATATCAATGGTCATGAACATGACTATGAACGCACGGCGGCAATTGATGGGACAACTTATTTGGTGGTTGGAAATGCTGGAGCTGCTTTACGTTCAGTAGGTCGAT
>DATNPU010000396.1:0-7225 GCA_036703105.1 Microcoleaceae cyanobacterium | reverse complement strand
ATCCATCGGAACAACAACCTCCCTGATTGACGGCATTACTGGTGCGACGTTTTCAAATCGTAGCGAATATCACGACAGCTTCACCTCTGTACAAGGGGAGTGATTGACTGTAGCTGATGACTCGATCGATAGCCGTGCCCGTGCTTAAACCCTGTATATCTATGAATGATGTAATTTAATCTCTAGAAAAACTATCAATGGAACGATTTGATGTGGCGATCGTGGGGGCAGGCCCAGCGGGTGGACATTGTGCACGGGTCTTAGCTCAAACTGGGTATCGAGTTTTGTTAATTGAGCGGTTTAAGGATTTTAGTCGTAATAGTTTTTCTAGTGGTGGCACACCGTCAGAAACCCTGCAACAATTTGCTCTGCCTGATAGTGTCGTCGGCAGTTTTTGGCACAAGTTAGTGATCGTAACTTCAAATCAGCAGGGCACTTGGGCAACGGATACGGTGCAAGGGAGTGTTTTGGACTTTACTAAGCTGCGTCAGTTTCTCGCGGATCAAGTTACCCAGTCTGGGGGAAACGTGTGGCTGGGCTGCCGGTATGTGCAGCATGTCGAGCAAGCCAATGGGCTGGTCATTACGATTAAAAATAATCTGCTGCATCAAACGATCGAAGTGTTTTCATCTGTGCTTGTCGATGCAACAGGAGCAGCACGAGTGATCATGTGTCGTAAAGGGCAACCTCAACCAGAGTTCCTAACGGGGACAGGAGTAGAGTATTTAATTCAGGTAGATGATGCCACCTACGAACGAAATGCGCAGACCTTAACGTTTCTTTTAGGCTACAAATGGATGCCAAAAGGATATTCATGGGTCTTTCCAATGGCAAACAATCAATTGAAGGTCGGAGCCGGGATATTAAATCGATCGCACAGAGTGGTGAAAGAGATCAAACCACTGAACTACTACATTGATTTGTTAATTCGAGACTATGTCAAACCAGAGGCGTATGAAATTCTCGATGTGCATGGCGAAATGTTGCGCTATAGCTCTGGGTTACAGGATCAGTATGCGGCAGGACGCGTGATCGCGATCGGGGATACGGTTTCAACGGTGAATTTTCTCGGGGGTGAAGGGATTCGTCATGCCATGTTGAGCGCAGAAGTTGCGAGTCGATACATCAATCAATTCTTGCAACAGCAACGCCAAGACTTTCGTGGTTATCGAGAAGAAATGCATTCCATCTTTCTGGATAAATGGAATATTTCCGAGCAGTTGGGACTGAAAAAATATATTCAAGATGACGATACCCTCGTCGACCAGATTGTGTCGTATCTCCAGCCTATGACGTTGGAAGATATTGTTGATGTATTGTTCTACTATCGGTTTGAGCGAGTGTCTAAAGGCTTCTGGAGTTATGCATTGAGGAAGCTCAAAGCTCAATTCGCTCACCTCTCACAGGCTTGGCGTAGGCTAACACAGGTGACTTCACGATCGTAACCTTCCGTCTCGTTTTAGGCTGAGAACTTCTCCCCCACCAACTGGATGCTAGCGTTCTCCTTTTGATCGTTTCTAGCCAGAAAACTGCGGCGATCGCGATCGTTCTGGGTATGTTAGGGAAGAGCATTCCAGGGAAAGTTCATGGAACAGGTTAATCTAGCCCCACCCGCCTTATCGGGGAAAGAGATTTATCACCGGATCGAGCAGAATATTCAAACAGTGATGAAGGGACAAACTGCTGCCATTCGCAAATTATTAGCCGCGTTTGCCAGTGGCGGGCATGTGCTGCTCGAAGATCATCCGGGCACAGGGAAGACTACGTTAGCCAAAGCGCTCGCGTTATCGGTAGCCGTCTCATTTAAACGGATTCAGTTCACGCCCGATCTATTGCCCTCCGATATTCTGGGAGTATCAATTCTCGATCCGGTAGAGCGCACCTTTCATTTCCATGAAGGCCCAATTTTTGCCAACATTGTCCTTGCAGACGAAATTAATCGGGCTTCACCTCGGACGCAATCGGCGTTATTAGAAGCGATGGCAGAATCCCAGGTCAGTGTTGATGGCACTTTGTATCCATTGCAGGAACCATTTTTTGTGATTGCGACACAGAACCCAGTGGAATCTCGCGGCACGTATCCGCTACCAGAAGCTCAAATGGATCGGTTCGCATTGCAATTTAGTTTGGGCTACATTGCGCCAGAAGATGAGGTCGAAATTTTATCGGATCAGCAACAAAGTCACCCGATCGCGACCCTGCAACCCTGTTTAAGCCTGGAGGATGTGTTGGCGTTAAAGCAACAGGTGAAACAGGTACGGATTAGTCCAGAAATGAAGCGCTATCTCGTAGATGTGGTGAATGCCACCCGATCGGCAGCAGGAGTGCAACTGGGAGCGAGTCCAAGAGCATCGATCGCGTTAATGAAAATTGCCCAGGCATTAGCGCTATTTGATGGTTACGAATTTGTGATTCCCGAGCAGATTCAAGAATTAGCTGTGCCTGTAATTGCCCATCGATTGGTCATGGAACCCCAAGCGCGATTCGCTGGCAAAACAGCGGCCAGTGTGGTTGAAGAGATTGTGCGATCGCTGCCTGTGCCGGCTTGAGCCATGAAAAAACTCGTTTATTGGCTGCTCTGGTTCAGTTCTAGTGCAAATTTTTGGTTAAGGCGGCGCTTTACTCGTAGTGGTTTAGCGGTGTTCGCCGGAGCGGTGATCGCGTCGCTGTGGGGTCTGGATACTAATCAAAGTGTGACCTATCAGATCTTTGCGTTTTTGGTCGCGCTGCTATTTCTGGCGATCGTCGTTGGTTTATCACGCCGTTATCGCTTCAGTGCCACTCGGATATTGCCCCGCTTCGGCACAGTGGGTGTACCGTTACAGTACCGCCTTGTGATTCACAACCCTACTCGGCAAGGACAAAGCGGCTTCCACCTGTGGGAAAGCTTCGCTGATCCGCGTCCGAGCCTGCATGAGTTTCTGCATACCCCTAAACCAGTTGGCCAACATCGGCTGTTTAACTATCCGCATTGGCTGAGACTGGTAGCCCGCAAACGAGGAGCGATCGCCCAGCCGATCGATTTACCGCCGTTACCTCCCCAGCGAGCCACCGAAGTCACTCTTGAAATTACGCCATCCCGCCGAGGCATCATTCGGTTCACTGGCGTATTGCTCACCTGTCCCGATCCATTGGGGTTATTCAATACCTGGACGCGCATTCCTCTACCGCAATCGCTCCTCATCTTACCTAGGCTGTATCCGCTGCCGCCGATTCAGTTACCGGGATTACGGCGTTATCAATCTGGAGGTGTTGCATTAGCATCATCCGTGGGTGATTCGGAAGAGTTTCGATCGTTACGAGATTATCGCCCTGGAGATTCGCTGCGCAAGATTCATTGGAAGAGTTGGGCTAAGGTAGGAAAGCCGATCGTTAAAGAAGAACAAGATGAATTCTTTGTTCGCCATGCATTAATTCTAGATACCTTTCACCCCGAAGCCGATAGTGAGGTTTTAGAAGCAGCAATTTCAGTGGCAGCCTCATTCGCTTATGAAGTGCAAACTCAAGAATCATTATTAGATTTAATGTTTGTCGGTACTGAAGCCTATTGTTTTACCTTTGGGCGTGGCTTAGGACATACCGATCGCATGTTAGAAATTCTCGCTTCTGTGACCGCATGTCAGGAGCGATCGTTTGATTATCTGACTCCAGTGGTGATAGAACGCTACTCTCTATTGAGCGGATGTATTTGTGTGTTACTTACTTGGGATACGGCGCGGCAAGCGCTGGTTCACCAACTACAAGCGATGCAAATTCCAACGCTGGTCATTGTGATTACCGAAGATGGTCAACTTCCCCAACTAGATCACACCGATTCGATCGCCGATGTTGTTTCTACTCATTTACATGTACTGAAGTACGATCGCCTGCAAGAAGGATTAATGCAGTTATGAACATGCCACCGGGATTGTTAGGCGCGGCATTATTGTTTTGGGGGTGGCAGACCGGATGGTGGGTGATGGCCATCCCCAGCGCTGCGATTCTAGAAGCCGCCCGCTTAACCACAGCCCGTTGGGAACTCTCGACCATCGATGTGCGGCGGATTTTCAATCTTTGTATTGGGTTATTCTTCCTGATCCTGATTTATTTATTTCTTACCGATCGCTCGATTTACGTGATTTACACGTTTCTGCAATGGTTGCCAGTGATCTTTTTGCCATTGCTGATCGCTCAAACCTATTCCAGCGAGGCTCGGATTGATCTGCGATCGCTATTCTTGTTACTCAGTCAGATTAGCCCAAATCCGTCTGCTCACTGGTGGGTGAATCTCAACTATCCTTATTTAGCGCTCTGTATACTTGCGGCTAGTGCGGCGAATCATCGTGATAGCAGCTTCTATGCAGGTCTGGTGGTGCTGGTGGCGGTAGCTTTGTGGCAGGGACGATCGCGACGTACTCCTGCGATCGTCTGGTTGTGTCTGCTCGCCCTAGCGGCCAGTTTAGGCTTTGTCGGACAGATCGGCTTGCATCGACTGCATCAGGCAGTGGAACAACAGGTGGTAGCCTGGCTGGGGATGGTGCCAGAAACGAATCCTTCGCAGAAGCAAACGAATCTGGGAGATATCGGCTTATTAAAACGATCGAACCAGATTTTATTTCGAGTGGCGAGTCCTAACCAACAAACGTTTCCCTTGCTATTACGCGAGTCGGCTTATAACAAGTATCAGTCTGCCACCTGGATCGCCACGGAAGCTAAATTTACACCACTGACCTCTTCTAATGGCATCACATGGACGTTCAACCCAACCCTGACTTCACCCTCCCTGCAAACCATCACGATCGCCACTCAACTACAGGATGGCCAGGATTTATTAACGTTGCCCAATGGCAGTGCGCAATTAGATCAGCTGCCGGTCGCTAAGTTAGAAACTAATCAGTATGGCACGGTGAAAGTCACCAGTCGTTCCACTCCCGTCACTTATCAAATTCAATTTGATCAAAAGTCAGCCTGGGAACACTCACCAAGCGCCGACGACCTACAGATTCCCGCCGCAGAACGATCCGCGATCGCTACCATTGTTCAGCAATTGCAGCTTCAGGGACAACCACCAGAGACCGTCTTAAAGCAGGTCAATCAATTCTTTCTGAGTCAGTTTACTTATTCGTTAGCGCTCACCGGACAAGGCACTCATCCGACACCACTAGCGGCCTTTTTACTAGAACAACGATCGGGCCATTGTGAATACTTTGCTACAGCCACAACCCTCCTACTTCGAGCCGTCGGTATTCCAGCTCGTTACGCCACTGGCTATTCTGTGCATGAATTTAGTGCATTAGAGCAGCAACATATTGTTCGCGAACGCAATGCTCATGCCTGGGTGATGGTTTATATCAATGGTAGATGGCAACCGTTTGATACCACTCCACCGACCTGGGCAGCCCTCGAAGATGCGACGGCGAGTCCGACCCAGTTTCTCTCTGATTGGTGGGCATTTTCCAGTTTCAAACTGATGACTGGTTGGCAACAGCTCAGCCAAATGCAAGGGATCGATTATGGTTGGTTTCTGTTACCCGCGATCGTCGTGCTGGGGTGGCGGTTACGACAGATGAAACCCGTACGACGTATCCTCAGTCCTGCCCCGGCCACGATCGTGATGCCTGAACTACCCAAACCCGGCCGCGATTCTGACTTTTATGCCATTGAACAAGCCTTAGCTCAAGCGGGATTTCCACGTCATGCTACCGAATCTTTACAACAGTGGAGCGATCGCTTAAACGGAGAACTCTCTCCCGCCGAATGGGCCGCTTTAAACACAATTCTGAAGCTGCATTATCGCTATCGCTTTGACCCCAATGGCATGACCGCCATAGAACGTGACCAATTAACCACCTTCAGTCAATCGTGGTTAGCAGAATATCAAGCCTCTAGAGGCGATCGAGCAATCAGCTGATGAACTTAATTTGCTAAATCTTACGTTTCCTTACAATTGCCCGGCTCTAATCCTCAGGGTTGATGTCAGTTACCCACTGAGAGCGAGACATTAAGAAGTATATGAGAAGGCATGACATAAATTTACATTGCTTTCATAACTGACTCCATTGGTTGGATGAAGTTGTTGCAGCGAACCATTGATGATAGCCGCCAATCTTGAGTGCTGATATCATCCAATTCATCGTTAGAACAACCAACATCCTTTTCACTGAACAATCACATCGCCCGTGTTTTGGTTAATTCCTTACATCGAATTAATCAACCTTTAGCACTTCATTTTTCGTTGATATGGAACTCTAACAATGACTCTTCAGCAGGAAACAATAGGTCGTCAGCCAAAAACATCCTATGTTTTGATGTTGGCATTAGTTGCCGCCATTGGGGGATTCTTATTTGGGTTTGATACTGCTGTCATTAATGGTGCGGTTGCAGCATTAGGCGGTGCGTTTCAAGCCAGTAGCGTTGAGGTTGGTTTCGCCGTTTCTTCTGCACTCCTTGGTTCAGCGGTAGGAGCCTTCTTTGCTGGACAAGTTGCCGATCGCTACGGGCGGGTCAAAACCATGATTGCCGCCGCTGTCTTTTTTCTCGTGAGTGCAGTGGGTTCTGGCATTGCAGTCGGCATCTGGGACTTTATGTGGTGGCGTTGGATCGGTGGCGTTGCCGTTGGAGCAGCTAGTGTGATCGCTCCTGCTTACATCGCCGAAGTGTCTCCAGCCCATTTACGCGGACGGTTAGGCTCTCTGCAACAACTGGCGATCGTGATCGGCATCTTTTTTGCCCTGCTGTGTGACTATTTTATTGCCGTTGGAGCGGGGTCAGCCACAGCACCGTTCTTGTTTGGGATCCCCGCGTGGCGGTGGATGTTCTGGACAGAAGCCCCACCCGCCATCATCTATGGCATTGGTGCGATGATGATTCCCGAATCTCCTCGGTATTTGGTGGCTCAAGGACGCGAACCGGAAGCCGCCACCGTGTTAGCGAAATTATTAGGGGGTGATATTCAAGCCAAGGTGGCAGAAATTCGGGAAACTGTGTTTCGGGAACGCAAACCCCGCCTATCGGACTTAGCCGGTCGGCATGGATTACTGACGATCGTCTGGGTTGGGATGGGCTTATCGATCCTGCAACAATTAGTTGGGATTAACGTGATCTTCTACTACAGCAGTGTGTTGTGGCAGGCTGTTGGTTTCTCCGAAAAAGATTCACTCTGGATTACCGTGATTACCAGCATCACCAACATTGTTACGACCTTAGTAGCGATCGCCTTTGTGGATAAGATTGGTCGCAAACCGTT
>DATNPU010000375.1:0-5371 GCA_036703105.1 Microcoleaceae cyanobacterium | reverse complement strand
GAGTCATAATAATGCTGTAAAGGCGCTTCTCCATAATCTGATATTGGTTTTTCAGAATAGTGCGGGCTGGCTCCGGTTGCTCATTGGCTTCCGCATGATACACAAACAGCCGTGGCAGGTAGAACATCCCTGCGAACCAGCACACAATCCCAACAATATGAAACGCCTTAAACCACTGATATGCCATATTAAACCTCTTGAAAAATTGCTAGACCGGATGCTGGAACAGGGTATCTAAATAAACCTGAGCCGCCCGGCGATCGCAATCTCCATTCTGCAATAAAAAGAGGGACAAGGCAGCAGCAAACAGCCGATCTTGATCCCAATCGGGATGACTTTCGATATAGCACGTAAATGACTCATGTAGGGCTTCTGGGATTTCTGCCAGGATACTAACGGTAGTGTTCATGGGACCCTCGAAGAATGGTTAGGACAGGTGAAATAACAACAGTGATAGCGACTCCGTTTTGCACCCTGCGACCAGCTCTGAAGCTAGAAAATATCAATTGGAGTACAGCACTAACGCTCACCAACCGAATTTTCCCCAGATGCCCAACGATAAACGGCTAGCAGCGCCGGATTTCAGGCATTTCTGCGGCAAACTCTAAGACGCTTCATTCTGTCCATCTCGAGGCAATATTGTCAACATTGTTGTTAGCCCTCAATTCGCTTAAGAAAGAAAAAACTGTACGCAAGATCAAGCTTTGAGCCTGATCCCCGTTACATTTATTTTTGTTTCCAGGTAGATCAAGCGCGATCGACAGCTATCAGCAGCCGTTAGCAAAATCCACAAAAGCTAATAACGTCGTTTTCGCCTGTGGAAAACTCAGCCAAACCTGTGGAAAACTTGTGGAAAAGCTGTGGAGTCCTTGGGGAAAACTCTAACAAACGATAAGAATTGCAAACTGAGGAAAAAGTCAAGAACCTTTGAGATTAGCCCGCTATTTCTAGGACTTTGGTGCCCTACAGCCCTCTACCCACAGCGGTAGCCAAATCAGGCCGCCCAGCCGCAAGCAACGCTTGATCACGCAGACGGCAAGAATCACATAATCCACAGGGTTCGGTATCCCCTTGATAGCAAGACCAGGTCACGTCGATCGCCACTCCTAACCGTAACGCCCGTTGCACAATGTCTAGTTTGGAATCCTGGATTAAGGGAGCCACCAAGCGAGGGGCATGTCCCTCAATGCCAACTTTGGAGGACAAGTTAGCCAACTGTTGAAAGGCCGCGAGATACTCGGGCCGACAATCGGGATAACCGGAGTAGTCGATCGCGTTGATCCCGAGATAAATGGCCTCTGCCCCTTTTGCTTCCGCCAGGGAAAGCGCGATCGCAATAAAAACGGTATTTCGTCCGGGCACGTAGGTAATTGGAATCACATCAGGATGAACGCCAGTTTGGGGAATCGAGATCGTGGAATCTGTTAACGCCGAACCGCCCCACTGCGCCAAATTTAGCTCCACAATCACATGCTCTGTAATTCCTAGCTGCTGGGCAACTTGTTTGGCGGCCTCCAGTTCGCGGTGGTGACGCTGACCGTAGTTGAATGAGAGGGCCGTGAGTTGATAACCATCCGCGATCGCTTGAGCCGCCGCCGTTGCAGAGTCAAGCCCACCCGAGAGTAGAACAATAGCTTTTGTAGACATAAGCACAATCTGGTAGTAGCAATACTAGTCGAAGCAACTTAAGTTCTGGAGAACCCTTTAAGCTAGATCAAGATTGAAGCAGACTGGATCAAAAATTGTATGTCCCAGGATTTACAGCGTCCCCGTGTAGTTGTGGTTGGTGCCGGATGGGCAGGCTTAGGTGCAACTTATCATTTAGCGCAACAAGGATATGATGTCACCTTGTTGGAGTCGGGTGCATATCCGGGTGGCTTGGTGGCCGGATGGAAAACAGCCCAGGGACGTTCGATCGAAGCGGGAATTCATGGCTTTTGGTATCCCTATCGCAATATTTTTTCTCTGGTGGAGCACCTGGGTTTACGACCGTTTACTGATTGGACGCGCTCCTCGCAATATTCTCCGGCTGGATTAGAGGTAGAGTCACCGATTTTTCAACGCGAACCCTGGCTACCAACTCCCCTAGGAACCTTTCTTTACACAAAATTCCAGCGATTACCCTTGAGCGATCGCCTGTCTGCATTGCCCCTACTGTATGCCTTAATCGACTTTGATAATTCCGATCGGGCCTGGCGACGCTACGATCCGGTAACCGCACGAGAACTATTTAAGCAATTTGGGGTGTCTGCCCGCCTCTATCGGGAAGCCTTTGAACCCATGTTATTAGTGGGATTATTTGCCCCCGGTGAACAATGTTCTGCCGCCGCCGCGTTAGGCATGCTGTACTACTTCATCCTGGCCCATCAACCCAACTTTGATGTGGTCTGGTGCCGGGGGACGGTCGGCGAAATGATTTTTCGGCCCTGGGTAGAACAGATTGAACAGGTGGGAGGGCGGGTTTTAACGCAACGACGCGTCACCGATCTGCGGTTAGCCGGTCAGGACAATGACCTACAGGTGACGGAAGTAGTCTGTGGCGATGAACTGTTTGAGGCCGATGCGGTCATTTTTGCAGTCGGTATCACGGGAATGCAAAAGATTGTCAGTGCCAGTGATAGTCTGCGCCAGTTGCCAGAGTTCTGTAATTTGATGAACTTAAGCACGATCGATGTATTAGCGACTCGTCTCTGGTTCGATCGCAAAATCAATGTTCCGTTACCCTCGAATGCCTGCTTTGGATTTGATACCACGACAGGCTGGACATTTTTTGATCTGAATGCTCTGCACGACGAATGGCGGGATGCTCTGGGCAGTGTGATTGAAGCCGATTTTTATCATGCCAATCAATTGTTGCCGATGGATGATGCGGCGATCGTGGCCAAAGTCCATCGCGATCTAATGACATGCATTCCGGCCTTTGGCCCAGCCGATGTCGTTGATAGTAGCGTCGTGCGCTTACCCAAAGCGGTCACTCACTTTGCGCCAGGGAGTTATCCTTTTATGCTGTCGGGAACCACCTCGATCGCGAATCTGTGGATGAGCGGCGATTGGATTGTCACTCGACATGGTTCCTGGTCGCAGGAAAAAGCCTATGTCACTGGCTTAGAAGCGGCTAACCGGGTGATTGAGCAGTTCGGTCGCGGTGTCCCTGCCCGGATTTTCCCCATAGAAACCGATGAGCCTCACATCCAACTCGCCCGCACCTTGAACCAGACTGCGAGAACTTGGACAGAGCAATGGCTGCCTCAGTGGTGGCTACCTTAAGACCACGATCGCAGTTCAGCAGTTGGGTACTTCTAAAATTGCCGAGCAGATTCAATTAGGAAGCGGCTCTTGCAGGAAGTGGAGGCCGGACACATAAGTAGATTAACGGGCCAAATAGGGGGATTAATGCCACTAACCCAAATAGTTGGGAATCACTGGTCAACCCACGCCGGGCCATATAGTCCTGGAGCAAGGTGGGATAGGGAAATAGCAGCGCAAACAAACAGAATGCCAAACTCATACCATGCATAAACTTATTGGTCAGAAACTCTCGCCCAAAGGCCGACCAATCCCCAAACAGGGCTGCAAACCCCAGCAATAATAGGGTACTGATGGTGAGGATAACTCCGGTCGATCGCGCATCCATTATGCTTAACCAGGTATCTTTGCGGCCCGAAAACGCTTGATTCGGTTCACGCCAGGCTAAGTAAGGAATCAGGGCTAATGTGCCCATTGCGATCGAGGCCAGCATAAACGCCCAAGCAGGTAGCTTTTGCATTCGGCCATCGGCAAAGATTAGGCTGCTGTAGATGAGTAGCCAGATGCCTATAAGACTAAATAGAGAAAGGGTTACTGGATTAATGCGAGGAAGCTGCCCCGCCAAAATCTTTTGTATCGGTTGCAAGGTATCTGGTTGCAAGGGTGGTGCAAACCATAGGAGATAACCAATAAAACTAAACCAAATTAGCCAAAGTACTACTTTGCGTGCCACAGAGCTTTTACCACAGTTATTACGTCTTTATTGTTAGAGGTAACTTTGGCTGACAACTCCCGCGCAGGACGGATTACATCGCCGGATTTTGCTTACTAGTGTGGTCAAAACTACTCAAATCAGTCAGCCCCTCAAATAGGGTACTTATAGCAGTTCTGCCTTAACTAGCGGTCATTCCAGTCTTGTTACAAGCCGACAAGCTGTACTGATTTAGCCATGTAGCTGGAAATCTTCTTACACGACTCTCAATCTCATCGGTATAATAGAGAGGCACGGGGCTGTAACGGTTTCGACGTTTTGGCGAACGCTACCCTGTGATGCAGGCTGAGAGCGAGCTAACTCTCATAAATCCATGGCTCAAACAACGTACATGCGAACAACATCGTACCTTTTGCTCGTAAGCAATCTGCTGTTGCAGTTGCCTAACAACCTCTAACTGGTTCGAGCGTCTGTCATTTGACTCCGTTAAGGATGATAGACCAACCCCCAACGGATGCTCTAGCTTACTGCCTCTGGTCGGTAGCTAGCTAAGACTTTACCAGAGCATCCCACCGTCCGGGATAAGGGACGGTTCCCGCTGCGAGGATCAGATCAGCTAAGCCTGTGAATGAACAGTGTACTAATACCCAGGGCGGACACGGGTTCGACTCCCGTCAGCTCCATTCTTAAAAGTTCATCCTTAACGGTGCAATCGGGTCAGTTTTGCGCCTATCCAATCACATTACTTTTCAAGCACTAAGCCCGATCGCAAACTTGCCCATGTAGCTTGCGGCGGTTTGAGTGAGTTGAAGTGTGAGTTGCTCACCCCCCGATTGAAAGATGCCATCTTGGTGATTTCGAGTGCGTTGTCTGCCCACCCGATAAGGAGGTTGCTGGTAAATTTGATCTGAAAGGGCATCGTCAAAGTAAAGCTGGGAGGTAAATTCATGACTCCCTTGAGATGCCGAATTCGTACAGATTTTAAAGTGGATATGGACAGTTCTACCGGGATACCAACCAGGATAGATGGTAACAAATTGGGCAATACCATTGACATCTGTTACTTGGTAGCCGCGTAAAAACTTGCGGCCAACTGTATTAAACCGAGGTTCATTCACATCTGAATAAACGCCTTCAGCATCACAATGCCAAACATCGACGATCGCATTGCTGAAGGGGGTGCAAGTACGATCGTTGATTCGAGATACCTGAAAAACCAGTTGTAGCGGCACACCAGCTTTCACAGAACCATCTGCTGGATCAGAGCGGATGTCAGAGCGATTAAGTTTTTCATCGACAAAATATGGGCCTTCGGTTTGTTCTGGCTTGACTACACAGGCTGGAATTGCGGCGATTTGAGAGGCTGAAGGGGTAGGTTTAGATAAGGCAGACCGGCCCCGAAAACAGCCCATG
>DATNPU010000374.1:0-8765 GCA_036703105.1 Microcoleaceae cyanobacterium | reverse complement strand
GGAGTTATGACGACGCAGCCAGAGGTTGTCCGGCATAGTGAACTATTGAACCAGTTAGTCCTCGATCGCAACACGATGGAAGAACTGGGACGCATTGAGGTGTTGTGGATGTATCCCGAAGTCCATCGCGTCTTAGGCTTTGTCTGCAAATCGGGCTTCTTAGGTAATCGAAAAACTGCGTTCAAACTGTCCCAGGTCGAAGCGTTAGGCACAAATGGGGTCATCACGCATTCCCCACCCGAAGATACCGATGCCGAGCGAGTCCGGCAGCTAGAGTCTCTGATTGGGTGTGAAGTTTGGAGTCGAGCGGGCGATCGCGTTGGCAAAATTATCGATTGTGTGTTTAACCTGCGATCGGGGGTGATCACGGATTACCTGATGGTGGCGGATCAGTGGGGTGGGTTAGTCGGAACAATTTATCGTTTACCTCCAGGCAAAATTCTCAGTTGGGGCCGCCGTCGGGTGCTAGTGGTTGAAGCTACGATTCAAGCCTTTGACAGCTATCGAGCCGGAATTCCTGAAAAACTCAGTAAAGTCAGTCATGAGTTGAAAGAGGACTACACTCAGGTGACTGAAGAGTTACGATCGTTCACTCATAAAGCTCAAAGCTTGACCGAACAAGCCAAAAACCGATTTCAAAGCTTAACAGCCCGAGCCAAGGAACGGGCACAAATATTTGCAGAGCAAGCCAAAGAAACCGCTCAAGGCCTGAACGAACAATTGTGGGAAACGGGCGAAGTCCTGATTGAACAAGTGAAAGAACGCACTCATGATTTGAGTGAACAGGTCAAGGAGGGCACTCAAACCTTGACGGTACAAGCCCGCGAAGTCATCGACTCTGTGACTCAGGATGACACAACTGATGATTTTGACCTGGATGATGATGACTTCTTTGATCAAGACGATGACATCATCACTCCAGATGCCGCTACTGTTACCACACCGCCTGTCAACTCAAGTCCCCCCATCAACAAAACTCAATCAGCAGCAACACCGATCGTTCCTCCTAGCGATGATTACTGGATTACTGAGGACTTAGAACTGGTCAAACGGCAACCTACCATACCGACGGCCCCCCAGGCTGTAGAGGATCTGGCAGATGATGATCCCTGGATTGATGATGATCCCATCCTCTCTGCACCATCAGAAACCCCGATCGCAGATGCCCAAAATTCTCATCCTCTTTGGGTGCCCAGCCCCCCGACTACTACTGAAGCGGCGGCATCTGCTCCACCAGATGACTTGGACGAAGATGAGATCTGGTTATTTGGTGATGAACCTATCACTAGCGATTCTTCCAAACCGATCGTTGAACCAACGCCACCTACAACAACCCAGGAAGTCGATGATGAGGATGACGAACCCTGGATTTGAGAGATGGTAGATTAGTTACACCGTTTATTCAGTGTTGGTAGTGTGTCTGCCAGTCAGTTCTCTGTGTTAGAAACCAAATCCAGTCTAGACATTGGTGGCTCGGTACAAGAGTACCGTTGGGTCTGGAAAGGTAAATCGATCACCGTAACCTACGAAGTTCTCGGTGAAGGGCAACCCGTTTTACTGCTTCCTGCCTTTAGTAGCGTCTCCACGCGCGGCGAAATGCGCGGACTAGCCACCCAACTTGCTCAACAATTTCAAGTCGTCGCCGTAGATTGGGTAGGGTTCGGGCAATCCACTCGTGCCGCTTTTAAATACCAACCTGCTGTCTATCATGCTTTTCTACGCGATTTTGTGCGATCGGTGTTTAGCCGTCCAGTTGTCGCGATCGCGGCAGGGCATGCGGCAGGTTATGTGATGGAACTGGCCCGTCAGCAACCGTCCCTATGGGCCTATGTCATTCTGGTCGCTCCTACCTGGCGTGGCCCACTGCCAACCGCAATGGGAGAACATCGTGGCCTCTACAAGTTTTTGGACAAGATTGTTAGGCTACCGATTCTGGGGCAATTGCTGTATTTCCTCAACACCTTACCCCCCGTTCTCCGCTTCATGTATCAACGGCATGTTTATGCCAATCCCCGCAATGTCACCTCTAACTTCATTTCCCAAAAGTGGCGCACTACCCGGCAACGAGGCGCTAGATTTGCCGCCGCCGCCTTTGTCACCGGAGCACTGGATCCAGTTCGCAATCGCATGGACTTTCTCAGCTACTTCCAACCGTTACCTGTGCCTTCTTTAGTCGTGATTGGTGAGCAAACCCCGCCTAAATCACGCGCGGAAATGGAAGTATTGGTGCATTTTTCCGGTGTCCAGGTCTATCGGATGCCCGGTTCGCTGGGATTACATGAGGAGTATGCTGAACTGTTACTCGAAGGGATTCTACCGTTCTTGAACAAATACCTGTCCTAACTCACCATGAAACCTGCCGTTGTGCTGCTGACTGCCACGATCGCCCTCCTGCCCCTAAGCACCGTTCTGGCCAACAATCCCGATCAGGTGAAGCGGCTAATTAACACCCTCGAATGTCCAAAATGTGATCTAACGTCGGCCTCGCTTTACAGCTACAACCTGGAAGGGGCAATTCTGAATGACGCTAATCTCACAGAAGCGGCATTACAAGGCTCTAGCCTCGATCGAGCTAATTTAGCGAACAGCGTCTTGCAGAAGGCAAACTTGGCCTTAGTCAGCTTGCAAGGAGCCAACCTGCAAGGAGCCAATCTGAGCGGCGCTTATCTATACGGGGCGAATTTACAGGGGGCCGATTTAACTGGAGCTAACCTGGAAGGCGCCACACTGGAAGGCGCAAACCTGCGACGCGCTAATCTGACTGGGGCGAATTTAACCAAAGCAAGTTTACTCAAAGCCAGAATGGCAGGCGCAATTTTGGAGTCTGTTACTTTAACCGGAGCTAGAATGCCAGACGGCAATCTCTACAAATAATGGTCTGAGTTCAGCCTACTTTCAGCCCGCTCCAATCTTTACAATGTATGAAGTAAGGTAACAACCATTCAGCAATTCACGGTCAACACTCATGGTCTTATTTGGATTTGGCAAAAAGCTATCGCTACCGACTCCGGAAACTGCACTTCCCGGACGCACTGAAGCCATGCCCGTTACCGATCGTCACTTTGTTAATGGCAATCCACTCAAGCCTCCCTATCCGGCTGGTTTGGAAATAGCGATGTTTGGTCTGGGCTGCTTTTGGGGCGCAGAACGGAAGTTTTGGCAGCAATCCGGCGTGTTTTCGACGGCTGTAGGGTATGCGGCTGGCGTCACCCCTAACCCCACCTACCAGGAAGTTTGTTCGGGGATGACCGGACATAACGAAGTCGTGCGGGTGGTGTTTGATCCTAACGTCATCAGCTACGACCAACTGCTCAAAGTCTTTTGGGAAAGCCATGACCCCACCCAGGGAATGCGGCAGGGCAATGATGTGGGCACTCAATACCGATCGGGGATCTACGTTTACTCAGAAACTCAACGGCAGCAGGCCGAAGCATCACGGGATGCCTACCAGCAAGCTCTGAGTCAGTCCGGTTACGGTACGGTTACAACCGAGATTATCGACGCACCGGAGTTTTACTATGCTGAAACCTATCATCAGCAGTATCTGGCTAAAAATCCCAATGGCTACTGCGGCTTAGGTGGCACCAAGGTTTGTTATCCTGCTACCGCCACGGCTTCTTAAGACAATTGGATTAATAACCTCAGCATCACATAGGGGCAGGTTTAACCGATAGATGCGGCTAAAAGCTGGCTGGAGCTAGCGAACCTGCCCTGACCCAAAGTTATCGGTGACTAAACGTTGAGCTGATTTGGCATAACGAGTTGTGGCTACAGGCTGCCAAAGTTGTTCTAGTCCGCTGGCTGGAATAGTCAGATACAACACATCCCCCGCACTTAGAGACACCTGCAATAAATCCCAACCGTGGATGGTTTGGCTCCGAGTTTCTAGATATAAGGGGACAAAATCCGTCGCGATCGCCATATCTTGAACCCGCTTGCCACAAAACGGATGCGAGGGAGTGATTAACGTCGCCAGGGCCACCCAGAGGCTACCTGCTGTCATGCCGTTGCCTAATACTCGTCCACCTAGAGCCGCGGCGGCAAAAGCAGGCGACACCAATTCAGCCGGACTGAGTACCGCCTTAAAGTCAAATACCAGTTGTGCCATCCAGGCAAACTCCGGATCCTGGTAGCGCACGATCACGGGCAACTTGGGATTCAAGCTTTTGGCATTCAGCGCAATTTCCAGATTGGCTGTATCGTCACTGGTCACAGCTAATAAACCCTGTGACTGCTCAAAATGGGCGGCTTTCAAAATCGCAGGTAAACTCGCATCACCTTGAATCACAGGCACTTTCTGGGCCCGCACTGTACTCAGGAATCGACAATTCGGGTCTTTTTCAATCACGACCACATCGTAGCCGTAACTGGTGAGGTGATTGACAATCTGCACTCCGACTCCGCCCAACCCACAAACGACAAAATGCTGCTGCTGCGGGACTCGAACCGCTTCCCAAAAGTGATCAAATCGAGTGCCTAAAATAAAGTCATTCAGTAGGGCATAGGACAAGCCAATAATTGCCGCTCCCACCAACATCGTAAAGATAGTGAATAGCTTTAAGCTATCCGGCGTTTTGCCCACGTTGATTAAGCTATCCCCAGCTCCAGTGATCATGCTGACCGAGAAATACAGGGCATCGATCGGCGAAGTTTTCAGGATCGATGACACATAAACCAGGGTGGAAATCAAGATAACTAATAACAGCAGCATGGTGCTACCAATCAGCGCTTGACTATTCTCCTGAAGATATCGCAGCCCCATCCCCAGTTTTGACAAGCGTTGGCTCAACGATCGCTGATGCGCTTGCCGCACATTTGGCTTCGTACCAATGATTAAGCGATCGCCAACTTGCAACACCTGATTACTTAAAACCGCTGATACCAGATTTACCTGTCCATTAGTCGGCAAGTAATAAATCAACATGCGATCGCGGTCATCCCACAAATCACTTAAACGGCGATGCAGCCAGGGATGATTTTCATCGATACATTCTTCATGAATCGGCCAGGTCTGGTTGAATAGTCGCAATTGTCCGATCGCGGCATTGCCTAAAGCCGCAAACGCGAAAATGGGTGCCGCTAATGCCGCCACACTCATCGTGATATGTTCCGGCAGAGTCCGATCCAGACGATCGCCTAAATTCGTGTTAAACAAGCAATTCACAATGCGAATGCGCGGATTGAGCACTCTGGCCTGCATTAACACCGCTAGATTTAAGCCATCTTCGTTATCTGTGAGGATTAACGTTTGGGCATCCCGAATTCCCGCCGCCAGCAACGTTGTTTCCGATCGCAAATCGCCCACGATAATATCTTCGATCTCGCCTGGAATGGCTTGTTCGTGAATACCAGTCACGATCGCGCCTTGCTGTTTGAGCAAACAGAAAATTTTGTAGCCTGTACAGTTCAAGCCACAAACAATAATTCGGGGTTTCATGTCTGAAGACACGGGATAGTGGGGAGAATTCGCTCAGGGGTCAAATCCTCATTGTCGCTAAGAGCGATCGTCCAGACTGTAGCTGAACGCACCAGTTCGCCATGAAAACTAACCAATACCGACGGCTAAAGGTGGCTAAACCTGATCAGAATTCGTCACCATAAAGATCAGCGAGATAATGTAGGCACTATGTATTACGTAATCTATGACGGTAACTGCAACCTCTGTACCACCCTGGTACAAACCTTAGAACAATGGGATCACGGTCAGCAATTTCAATACATTTCCATGCAAGATCCCGCTAAGTTAAGCCAACTCGGCATTACCCCCCAGGATTGCGAACTCGGGATGATTTTGATTAATGCTGAAGCACCCAATCAACGCTGGCAAGGCAGTGCTGCGGCTGAAGAAATTGGCCGACTACTACCGATCGGGAATCCCTTCGTCAGCCTATATCGTGCTTTACCGGGATTAAAGTGGATGGGCGATCGCGTGTATGAACAAATCCGCGACAATCGCTACACTCTGTTCGGCAAACGCAACCAAACCTACGAACCCCGCTACCCCGCCTGTATTTCCAATGCCTGCCAAGCCCTGTATAGGACCCAACCGTCAATCCAAGATCTAGGTGACAGGTAGAAGTGCTCTTCTCAGATTCCTAATCAGACTCAACACTGTTCATCTGTTCTTTTACAATACTTAAAGTCGTTGAAACGAGATGGGCAGAATGCGAGTTGCGATCGTTGGGGCAGGATTAGCCGGATTAGCGGCTGCCGTAGAACTGGCGGATGCTGGACATGAGGTGGAGATTTTTGAAGCGCGTCCGTTTATCGGCGGCAAAGTCGGCAGTTGGGTAGACGAAGGTGGCAACCATATCGAGATGGGGTTGCATGTCTTCTTCAACAACTACTACAACCTATTTGCCTTAATGAAAAAAGTGGGCGCATTCGAGGAACTGCTGCCCAAAGAGCATGTTCATACCTTTGTGAATCGGGGTGGTCAGGTCGAAACGTTAGACTTCCGCTTTCTGGTGGGTGCACCGTTTCATGGACTCAAAGCCTTCTTCACCACCGGACAACTCACCGTTCAAGACAAGCTGCAAAACGCGATCGCCTTGGGAACTAGCCCGATCGTTCCTGGCCTGGTGAATTTCGATGCCGCAATGAAAGCCATTCGTGCCCTTGATGGCATTAGTTTCGCCGATTGGTTCCGGCAACATGGTGGCTCTCAAAATAGCCTCAAGCGCATGTGGGATCCGATCGCCCTCGCCCTCGGCTTTATTGATACCGAGCATATTTCGGCTCGCTGTATGCTGACTATCTTTCTAATGTTTGCCACCAAAACCGAAGCCTCTCGCCTCAATCTGTTGGCCGGTTCTCCCGCCGAATCTTTGCATCAGCCCATCCTGAAATATTTGGAAGCTAAAGGAACAAAAATCTACACCCGACGGCAAACTCGTCAAATTTTATTTGAGGAAAAGAACGGACAAACCCAAGTTTCAGGTTTAGTCGTAGCCAATGGCGATACTGAAGAAACGATCGTGGCCGATGCCTATCTGGCGGCTTGTGATGTGCCAGGAATCCAGCGGCTATTACCCCAAGCATGGCGACAGTGGCCAGAATTTGACAATATTTACAAGCTAGAAGCGGTCCCTGTTGCTACCGTACAATTACGCTTCGATGGCTGGGTGACAGAACTCAACGATGCGGCTGAGCGCAAACAACTGGATCACGCCGCAGGTATTGACAATTTGCTCTATAGTGCCGATGCCGATTTCTCGTGTTTCGCTGATTTAGCCCTCGCCAGTCCTAAAGACTATTACCGGGAAGGTCAAGGCTCACTGTTACAAGTCGTTTTAACCCCCGGCGATCCGTTTATTAAAATGAGCAACGAAGACATCGCCAAACATGCATTAAAGCAGGTGCATGACCTCTTTCCCTCTTCTCGGGAGCTGAATATGACCTGGTTTAATGTGGTTAAGCTCGCTCAATCTCTGTACCGCGAACTGCCTGGCGCTGACCCGTACCGTCCCCGCCAAAAAACTCCAATTGAAAACTTCTTCCTCGCGGGCAGTTACACTCAGCAGGACTACATCGATAGCATGGAGGGAGCAACGATCTCCGGGAAGCAAGCTGCACAAGCTATCCTGGAACCAACGGGCTATAAAGTTCAAGGCACTGGGCTGTTTAAGTATTAACTATATGTCTAACTGGTTGGAACATACCGTTCAAATTGATGTTACCGTTCCGATTGACTTGGTCTGGAATCTTTGGTCTGACCTGGAGCAAATGCCCCGTTGGATGAAATGGATTGAATCGGTCAAAGTGCTAGATAGCGATCCAGATTTATCTCGCTGGAAACTGGCATCTAGTGGTTTCGAGTTTAGTTGGCTATCTCGCGTTACCAAAATGGTGCCGCATCAAATCATCCAGTGGGAGTCAGTCGATGGTCTACCTAATCGGGGAGCTATTCGCTTCTACGATCGAGGTGCAGAAGGCAGTATCGTCAAAATGAGTATTGCCTATTCTGCCCCTGGCTTCCTATTTCAGTTAATGGACAATCTGTTTCTAGGTCGCATTGTTGAATCCACGATTCAGGCAGATTTAGTCCGCTTTCGCGACTATGCCTTAAAAGCTCAAGCTCAGGCTTAACCGGCGTTCGATCGCACCAACACTGAATTTGTCAACTATAAAAAAGGCTCCTGGATTTATCAGGAGCCTTTTCATTTAAATCGGAGTCAACCGAAGATTAGTCGAGGTTAGGCATCGACAATACTGGTTCATCTTCGCGATCGATTCCCTTCTCGAAACCAGCCGCCGCTGCCCGAGCCCGACCAGCGTGCCACAGGTGACCGATTAGGAAGAAGAACGCTAACACAAAGTGAGAAGTTGACAACCAAGAACGAGGCGACACGAAGTTAAAGGAGTTAATCTCCGTCGCCACACCACCTACAGAGTTCAAAGAACCCAGAGGAGCGTGAGTCATGTATTCAGCCGCGCGACGAGCTTGCCAGGGTTGAATGTCGTACTTGATCTTGTTCAGATCCAGACCATTCGGACCCCGCAGAGGCTCTAACCAAGGAGCGCGGACATCCCAGAAGCGCATGGTTTCACCACCGAAGATGATTTCTCCAGAAGGAGAACGCATCAGGTATTTACCCAGACCAGTAGGCCCTTGAGCCGAACCGACGTTAGCCCCTAGGCGTTGGTCACGCACTAGGAAGGTCAGTGCTTGCGCTTGAGACGCTTCAGGACCCGTAGGACCGTAGAACTCACTCGGGTAAACAGTATTGTTGAACCAAACGAAGCAAGCAGCGATAAAGCCCATG
>DATNPU010000373.1:0-14462 GCA_036703105.1 Microcoleaceae cyanobacterium | reverse complement strand
TATGGGCTTTCCCCAACTATTTGGCTTAGATGATTTACAACGGTTGGCTCGTCGTGCCATGAATCAGGTAGTCGATCATTTATCCAATTACGACTTTCCGCAAGGACAAGCAGGACTACGCCAACAAATTGCTCAACTACTAGTTCAACGAGGACTAGTAGTGTCGGCAGATGACCTGATTATTACCAGTGGTTCGATGCAGGGCATTACATTGACCTTACGTTACCTGATCAAACCGGGAGATTGGGTAATTGTCGAAAGCCCAACCTGGTATGGCACGTTAACGGTGTTGGAACGGATGGGAGCCAAAATTATTGGCATTCCCATGACACCAGCAGGAATGAACTTGGAACTACTAGAGCAATATTTAAAGAGTCACCGTCCCAAATTAATTTACACTATTAGTACACTTCAGAATCCAACGGGGATTACAACCTCTCAGACTCATCGGCAGCAACTTTTAGCCCTCGCACAAGCCTATAATTGTCCTGTCTTGGAAGACAATGCCTATGAAGGTCTGAATTTTGAAGCTGTACCAGCTCCGATTAAAGCGATCGACCAGCAAGATCATGTTATCTACTTAGGCACATTTTCTAAAACCTTGATGCCCGGTCTACGCATCGGTTATATGGTAGTCACTGGATCACATTATCAACCCTTGCTAGAGCAGAAGATTCTTGATGATCTACACACGCCTACCCCGTCGCAAGCGATCGTGCAGGAGTATTTAGCATCAGGGCATTATCGGCATCGGCTTCAGCAGTTGCGATCGTGGCATTTGCAAAGCCGCAATATCATGTTAGAAGCAATGGAGCAGCATTTCCCGGTCGAGGCAACCTGGACAGTTCCCAATGGTGGCATTTTCCTCTGGGTACAACTACCCGAATCATTACCACTACAACGAATCTGTCAAGAAGTGCGAGAACAGGGTGTGTTAGTCGTGCCGGGCAGCAGCTATTTTCCCGATCGTCAGGGGTATGCCGCAATGCGCCTGAGTTTCTGCCGACCGACTGAGGCGATTCAATGGGGAATTAAAATTTTGGGAGAACGACTTAAGGCATACAGTTAAAGCGATTCCGTTAAACCTCAATCATCCCAATCATCCGACGATTGCAATTCCCAATCATCCACTTCCGACTCTAATCTGGCTTGGAGCGGAATGACTTTTCGTTCTACAACTTCTTCTAGTTCATACTCTTCTTCGTAGTCGTCGTCTGCTTCTAGTTGGGGAATCGGTAGTTCTAGCTGTAGTGGTTTAACAACACGCGTAATTGCATCTTGCACAAACGATTTGACAAACTCATCTTTGCGATTCAGTTGAAACTGGCGCTGCACTACTTCAGTAATGCCGCCATCACCCCAATCCTGGTCATGGCGGAAGTATTCAATAAAGCTTTTGCCCGCAATTCGGGTGAGGTAAGCGGCTGTGACGGCTTGAATCGCTCGACCCACAATAATCCCCCCAATACTGAGTTGTAAGGCAGTCGTCAGCATCGTCACCGCCCCTTTAACCACGCCTAATCCAGTTAAGGTTTTTGCCAGTGATAGGGCTAAATCTCGCCCCCGATCCATGTTAATCTCACAGCCATACACTCGCCCAATCTCTACTACCATTTGGGCATTTACCGCTGCCGTTCCTAACATATCAATCACAGGTAACGGTGTAACGGCCACCACCCCGGCGCCAATCCACTGAAACCGCTCCACAATTTTGTTGGCATCTCGTTTACGTTGGGCATCAATCAGCCGTCGCGCCCGATCGCCCAATTGTTGGGATTGCAGCAAAATATTATCCGCAATTAAATCTTCTCCCTCCGCCCGTAATACGGCTACTAGACGTTGGATTAACGGCATAATATCGGGGTCAGGTCGAAATACTTCCCCTGTTTCTAACCGCACCGCTTGCGGATTGGCTTCTACGGCAATCACATCGGCGGCGGCCACTAAGCCCCGAACTCGTTCTCGCAAATGGGCCAGAATCGTTTTCTTGTCTTCATCGGTATAAAGATCCGCTTTGTTGAGGATGATTAGCGATCGCTTCCCGATTTCTGCCAGGGTGCGTAATGGGTCATATTCCGATTTGCGCAAATCATTGTCCAACACAAACAGAAGAAGATCGGCTTCAGTCGCTAATCGTCGGGCGATTTGTTCCCGTTCTGTTCCGGCTACTCCGGCTTCTAAAATTCCCGGTGTATCAATAATCAGAATGTCTCGATTCACCCCTTTCAGTTTGAGCAAATAAGTTTCCCCCACCTCCGTCGTGCCCATTGGGGCTCCGACTCTACCCACCACTCGCCCAATCAAAGCATTGACGATCGAGGTTTTTCCGGCTGAGCCTGTGCCAAACACCACCACCTGCAATTCGCCCCGCGCCAAGTTTTGTTCGATCGCCCGCGATCGGCTTAATAACTCCTGCCGCGCCACCTCATCTTGAATCTGGGCCACCTGCTTCCGGACTGCTTTTAACGTTTCTTCTGCCGCTTCCGTCTTCGCCACCGGAATTTTAGGGGCTCGCTTCCGCCGTTTTTTCTGACTCTGAGACGGCACGATAAATAAGTAATAGACCAGTGCTGCGATCAATACCCCAACTAACACAATCAGCAGCAAGAGCAAGGCTTGGGACAACAGCGGATAATACGCCAGTTGCCAGTACAACCGAGCCAGGGAATCAATCAGCCAGACCATCATGCCAAAGATGACGATCAGGCCAATGATTAACGTGAGCAGACGCGACAGGGGCATGGATTGGATTTAACTTCTGTGCGGTTTCTGCCTTTCATTCTAATTCCCTGGCATAAACTTATTCCCGCTTCAGCGGTGACTCAGCTTTTCTCTCAACTCCGCCTTAAGCTATTAAAGTAGGTTCACCTGAAATCCTCTATGTCTGCGAAAGTTGCGGCTGAAATTATTCAAACTATTATTGCGCCAGCAGTATTAATTACTGTCTGCGTCATTTTCCTGAATGGTTTACTGGGACGCTATACCGGAGTCGCCGATCTATTACATGGGATGGCCCGCGATCGCCTGGAACTCTTGCAAACCCAAGGCTATAACCAGGAAGCCGGATTGAAGCAATTGCAGAAAATCGATACCCAGATGCCCATTCTCAGCCGTCGCCATAATTTGCTGCAACAGGCCGTTCAGGCAGCTTACACCGCGATCGTGATTTTCCTATTTACCATGTTTACGATCGCCGCTTCGATCACGCTCAATTCCGCCTGGTTCTCATCTGGGGCGTTGCTGTTATTCCTGGTGGGCGTTGCCCTGCTTTTAATCGCTGTAGTATTTACCTCCCAGGAAATTCGCGTCTCCCACCGGATCATTTGCCGCGAGATCAATGCCACCCTGAATGCCTGTCAAGCCTTTGAGCCAGCGTTTCAGCGTCAGGAAAATTCTTCCGTTCGCTAATTCTCAGCCCTACACTACCACCGATTCTGGATGTAGTTCCGACTTCGCTAACGGCTCAATCCCCGCTAGATCAAGAATTTGTGGAATTAAATCCTCCCGCTTCACCGCCATCAAATGCACACCCTGACAGAGTTGGCGGGCTAATCTCACCTGTTCCGCCGCAATTACCATACCTTCATACAGCGGATCTTTCGCCTGGGCTAAGCGATCGATAATGTGATCGGGAATATGTACTCCTGGCACACAGCGATTAATGAATTGGGCATTTTTTGCCGACTTCAGCAGGAAAATTCCGGCCAGAATCGGGCGATCGCAGCCCGCCGCAATTTGAGTCATGAATTTTTCCAGCCGATCGAAATCCGAAATCAGCTGACTCTGGAAAAACTGGGCTCCTGCCGCCACTTTCCGCTCAAACCGTTTCTGTAAGCCTGACCAACTCCCCGATTGGGGGTCAACCGCCGCTCCCATAAATAGATCCGTCGCCCCATCCGGTAAGGCTTTATCGTTAAAATCCAAGCCATCATTTAACTTACCAATCAGATTCAGCAGCCGCACCGATTCCAGTTCAAACACGGGGCGAGCGTTGGGATGATCTCCCGCCTTCACCGGATCACCCGTCAGCGCCAGCACATTGCGAATCCCTAATGCCTGCGCTCCCATCAGATCCGCTTGCAATCCGATCGCATTACGATCGCGGCACGCTACCTGACAAATCGGCTCAATTCCGTGTTGTAACAAAATCACCGAAGCCGCCAACGACGACATCCGCAACACGGCCCGACTGCCATCCGTAATATTGACTCCATGTACCCGTCCCTTCAGCAATTGCGCCATTTGCACCATGTGGGTCGGGTCACAGCCTTTCGGCGGGGCAACCTCAGCGGTCAAGAGAAAATCGCCTGCCTGCGCGGCTTCCCGGAAGGAAGGAACCCTGGGTGGAAGACGGAAATTGGCATTTAAACTGTCAGGCATTGCGAATTCGGGATGGGGACAACAGTTACAGAATAGTCAGGATCAAGCGGTAGGCGAAATTTTACCTTAAAACGCTTACCAGAATTTCAACCAACCTTAAAGAGTTGGTAGATCATCCTGAAAATCCTTCCTTCCAGCGTACAGCGTAAATCAGGATCAAGTCTGGCTAACTTGGCAACGAGTAGCCTAAGGCAAGCTTAACTTTACGGAGGGTTTCGTTGGCGATCGTGCTGGCTTTCTCCCGCCCTTCCTTCAACACTGACTCCAAGTAGCCCGGTTCATTCATGATTTCGTGATACTTGTCCTGAATTGGTTTCAGGTGGGCGATCGTCGTTTCCGTCAGTAACGGCTTAAACTGTCCCCAACCCATATCGGCACATTCAGCCGCCACATCTTCCTTGGATTTACCAGACATCAGCATATAGAGGGTCAGCAGATTGTTACACTCCGGACGATCGGAATCACCAAAGGTCAGCCCCCGGACGGGATCAGTTTTGCACTTCTTGATCTTGGTCTGAATGGTTTCTGGCGTATCGAGCAAATTAATTCGGCTCAGATCCGAGGGATCGGACTTCGACATTTTTTTGGTGCCATCAGTCAAACTCATCACCCGGGCGCCATCTGCTCGAATCAACGGAGCCGGAGACTTGAGAACAGGATGATCAGGTTTACCAAATAGGTGATTCAAGCGATCGACAATATCCCGCGTCAATTCAATATGCTGCTTCTGATCTTCACCCACAGGCACTTTATCGGCATCGTAAAGCAAAATATCCGCCGCCATCAGCACCGGATAATCCAGCAAGCCTACGCCGACATTCTGCCCTTGCTTCACCGCTTTTTCTTTGAACTGGATCATGTCTTGCAGCCAGTTCAGAGGCGTGATGCAGTTCAGTAGCCAGGTGAGTTCGCTGTGGGCCGACACATGGGACTGGACAAAGATCGTGGAATACTGAAGGTCAATCCCACAGGCGAGATAGAGGGCCGCGATCGCGTAGGTATCTGCTGCCAGGGTCGCTGGATTGTGAGGCACAGTAATGGCATGAAGATCGACGACGCAGAAGAAATTGTCGTACTGGCTCTGATGTTCGACCCAATTCCGGATCGCGCCCAGGTAATTCCCCAGGTGCAAATTACCCGTTGGTTGAACGCCAGAAAGAACCCGCTGCTTTGCCATACCTATTAGTCCAAGTGGTGGATGAAACGCCTGCGATCGCCTCGCTATAATCAATTAAGAAATGTAACAGCTATCGTACCCGCTTGACCAGAAATCCCGCACAATTCGCGTAATTTATTATGAGCGACTCTCTCTCACCAAACCAAATCAGCCAACTTCAGGAATGTTTTTCCCTGGCGCAAGATCCTCGCACTCATGCAGCGGCAAATCAGGGATTTACTGAGCTTCTAGATAGTGTAGCGGATGACTCGCCCGCTTTTGAACTGCTGAAACTATTGTGGAAAGAAGTGCTAACGGCTCGTCGTTCTGCGGCCTTTTGGGAGCAAATTAGCGACGTAGAAAAGGAAATGTCCGAGCGAATCACCCAAGATCACTTGCAGTTACACCAGAACTATCTGCGATTAGTCCAGGAACAATAACCCTAAACCCTCTAAGCCCCTCAATTCTGGCAGCAACCACTATAAAAATTCCCCAGAATTGAGGGATTTAAGGATCGTTGGATACTCCTCCTGAGTCTGTTTCTCTCTACTAATGGCTGGCCAGCACCCGTTTTGAGGTTTGAATTTGGTCAGCGCTAAAGCCTGCCTCATTTAAATAGTCCAAAAAAGCTGCATCCGTGTAACGCGGATCTAGTTCGATCGCTTGTCGGTAGGCTTGCTGTGCCAGTGACGTTTCGCGATTACCCCAATGCCCGATCGCTTCTGCCACCAAAGGATGAGGGTTACTGGGTTCTAGCTTAGCGGCTTCCTTCGCTGACGCGATCGCCCAGTCATACTGCCCAATCCGCTCAAACGCCAGACTCAAGTTATAGTAGGCAATTTCATTATCCGGTTTTAGGGTTGCCGCCCAAGTATGCGCGGCGATCGCAGTCGGCAGTTGGTCACTTACCAGATACACAATGCCTAACGCATTTAAGGTCGGGACATCAAACAAGTCACGATAAAAGCCTTGCAACAGAGTTTCCGCAGCTTGAGCATTTTGTCCAGCTTTATGCTGCGTCCACCCTAGGAGAACTCTACCCGACTGAGAATCTGGCTCCAATGCTACCGCTTTTTGTAATGCCGCGATCGCGTCCTCATAGTGTCCCTGCTCACGGTAGCTTAAACCGAGTTGCCGATACTCGCTAGCCGATTGGGCAAAAACTGGTTGAGCCATCAGGCTACTCATGCCCAGTCCTAAGCTAACCCCGATCGCGTAAACAACTGAACCTCGCATGAATCCCCGTAGCCTTCCCATCTCTAGAGCTGACAGGTCGGACAAAAATGAGCCGATCGGCCTGCCAGTTTTAGCCGTTGAATTACCGTACCACACTGGCGGCAATCGTCCCCATCCCGCCCATACACCC
This sequence comes from Microcoleaceae cyanobacterium, assembly GCA_036703105.1. GTDB lineage: Bacteria > Cyanobacteriota > Cyanobacteriia > Leptolyngbyales > Leptolyngbyaceae > Pantanalinema. Next base: position 7,560 of record DATNPU010000373.1, on the reverse strand, counting down.
AGGCAACTCCCCCATAGTTACCATTCACCCCTGCCAAATCACGGAAGGTGCTGATGGTTGTGCCACCCGCTGCAATACTGGCTTCCAACACCCGAATAATATTACTCCGCAGTCGTTCAATCTGAAATTGCTGTAAGTCGCTACATAGGGTCGTGGGATGAATGCCACTCAAAAATAACGCCTCATCCGCATAAATATTGCCAACTCCCGCCACCAACGCTTGATCCAATAAAGCATTTTTGATCGGACGCCGTCGATCGCGGAGTTGATCGATTAGATATACCACCGAGAACTGCTCAGAAAAAGGTTCTGGGCCTAAGGCTTGTAAACCTGTGATTACCTGTTCTGGCGGTTGACCGGGTGGAACCCACCACATTTGGCCAAATGTCCGTTGATCGACAAACCGTAACTCACGATCGTCTCCCAGAAACAAGCGGACGCGAGTGTGCTTCTGGGGTGGTTCGCTCGGAGGCAACCAGAGCAGTTGGCCGGTCATGCGGAGATGGACACCCAGGTAGCCAGCAGCAGGTGGAGAAGATGAGAAAGGTGAGATAGCAGGCCTTATCATTCCCCCTTTATCTTCCTCATCTTCCTTATCTCCCCCATCTCCCTTACCTACCCCATCTCTCACTAACTCTGCCAACAAATACTTCCCCCGTCGGTACCAAGTCGCGATCGTGGTTCCCTCAAGTCCAACGAGAAATTCGGAGATGGTAGACGGGTAGGCGATCGTGCGTGCTAGTAGCACATCTCCACCCTGGATCGGCTGGTGTAGGGTTTTGCGGTTTAGTCCGCGCCGGACAGTTTCAACTTCGGGCAGTTCAGGCACAGGTCGTTAGAACGTTAAACTAAAATTTTGCTCAATACTGATTTCAGTCTAGCGTTGTTATCCCTCTACTTATCCGTAAATATAACCGAATTGCAAGAGGTACCTGTTAGACAAGACCGCTTACAATCCGGTGGGTTAAATATAGTTAGGTTTAACTTAATCGGTTTAAATGAGTTACCTGCCAATGTTAAATCGACAGGTAAAGAACATAGATCAGAAAACATTTTGAGGTACTATCAATGACTCAAAATATTCTCAGCAAAGCTCTCGACCTAGCGGCTTTCGGTTCCCTGGTTGGGCGAGCCAGCTACAACGTCGCTACCTTCGCCAGACTCTGGTTTAGCGCCACCTTCAGCTCGATCGGGAGCTACGTTGCTACCCGTTTTACGGAGAGATTCATCAATTGGGGTATTGCCGTCATCTGAACCAGATCTAGGATAAGCTTGCTTGTTTTCAATATCAGACATTGTTGTCACCTCATTACATATTGAATCCGTTTCTACTCAGCCGCCAAAGTTGATTTCAGTGGCTATGTTTACAAGATACTGAGATTAAATCATCGCCACATCTGGCTTTAGCCAGATTCCTAAAGATAGAGGAAAATCAGCTTTTATTGAACCTTAGAGACGAGCTAAAAAGCATCATCTTGCTTAAGGTAGAAAATCATACGATCGCTAAAATGTTAATAGACGGTCATCTAGCTACAGCTATAGATTTAGTGAGCATTAATTTGACCTTCATCACAAAATATAGTGGTCATAAATCATTCGTGAAATGAAGCGGCTTTATCAGAAACGCTTCCGTCAGAAATGCTTTTCATAATCTAAATCGGAGCCCTATGGCAGCACTTCAATCAATTAGGACAAGCCAGATGAATCAAACTGTTGTTATCACTAAGTTCCATGCTCAGCACTTTGATATATACGGCCTCTCAACCTAGACACACAACTAAGTAAATTATGTCAATAAAAAAAGTGAAAGTTCTGAACAGGGGTTCAAAGCTTTCACCTCATGCTTCGCAAAGCAGACTATTTTATCCAGTGGTTTTGCTCCCCTCTCTCATACAGAAAGCGGCTCTAGGTGAGCGGCTTCCTGATAGCCCTAATTTCAGAACCAGAAAATTCGTTGCTGAAATTAGCGGCAGAGCGGGGTGACAGTTGCCTTAAGGGTTCAATCAAAAAAGACCTGACACGTTACTTTCAATCAAAGAACGGATCAAGCAGCTTCAGTTTTAGCTTTCTTCTTGGGTGCTTCCACTTCTATAACTTCACTAGGAGCGAAGTTATTGGTGTTGACACCGGCATAGTTGACCTTGTCGAAGCGGACAATGACAGAATATTTAATGCCGCTCTGGTCTACGGAGGCGACGGTGCCTACGTCTTGGTACCAGTAGGACTCTTTACGAGTAATACGGACTTTAGAACCACGCTGAACCATGAGTGTTTTTCCCTTGTTAATCTTTAACTCAGACAGCTAATGCTCTCCACTTTACTACGGAGGAGGGACACAGACATTCAGCAGTCACCGGGTTGCAACAATCTGAAATATTTGGGCGAGTTCAAGCCCCACATGAGGTTACGGGATATGAGTACGCAGACAGAGCTAATAACATTGGAGTTTGATCTAGTCAAGGTGGATGCGTTGGGGCAGGAGAGCGATCGCCGTCGGATTACCGCCCCGCTCCAGCGCGAAAATCTGGGCCAGGATGTCCCCCTCGATCTCGTCGCGATTCCGGCGGGAACAGTATTAATGGGGGCGGCCAGAACTGAAGAAGGGTGGCTCCCCAATCAGAACCCCCAACAGACTGTCACCATTCCCGCTTTCTTACTCGGGCGCTATCCAGTCACGCAAGCCCAATGGCAGGCCGTAGCTCGCCTTCCCAAGATCCATCACCCCTTAGAACCCAGCCCTGCTAGTTGTCAAGGCGACGATCGTCCAGTTGAGCAGGTGTCTTGGACAGAAGCGATCGAATTTTGTGCCCGCCTATCCCAGGCCACCGGACACCCCTATCGCTTACCCAGTGAGTCGGAATGGGAATATGCCTGTCGAGCTGGGACTCAGACGCCATTCCATTTTGGCAGTACCATCACCACTGATCTGGCCAACTATTCCGGGATCGATTGGGAAGTCCAAGGGCGACTTTGTAGTCGAGGGGCGTATGGGGCAGGTCCCAAGGGCAACGATCGCCGCCAAACAACACCTGTGGGATCCTTCCAGGTGGCCAATGCCTTTGGGTTATCGGATATGCACGGTAATGTCCGAGAATGGTGTGCTGATGTCTGGCACGATTCCTATGATGGATTACCCCTTGATGGCAGCGCCTGGACGATCGGGGTTGACATTAATAAGCGAGTATTACGTGGGGGATCTTGGAATATGGGGCCAGCGTGTTGCCGTTCAGCCTTTCGCAGTCGCTTTAATGCCGATGGCCGCCTTTATGATATTGGGTTTCGGGTGGCTTGTTCCGCCTAGCAACTTCAGGGTGCTTAAACGTCCAAACACGGCTCATAATTAACAGAAAAATTTACGAGTTGTGGTGCAGAGGTCTGAGTAACCAGAATGCGATCGTAATCCCAACTACGCCGGAAATGATCAGAAACAAACAGGCTTGAATCACAAAAATATCGAGTGAATCAATTAAAAGCCCAGGTTTAGTTATGGCAATCCCTCCCGGAATTGTCAATGTTTTAATTAACAGGGCCGTCACGATCGTTTGCGAAGCAACTAGAGTTAAGATCAAGCCCGCTAAATTAATTGCCATTCCCCGTTCTAAAGTACGGGTTACTTGCGCTCGGCTGGGATGCTGATGTGGGTCTGAGAAACGTAGTTGTTTCGCCAAACGAATGTAATGCCACGACCAATACACACTACAGCCCAACGTGACTACAGCCCCGATCGTGGGGATCAGCCGGAACAGCGAGCCAAAACTGATATTAAAACCTGGATCAGCAACTGCGAAGAGCAAAATAATGGAGCTAGTGATCACTAAAACGAGTTGTACCCAAAATGCGAGTGTGCCGCCCACCTGGAGAACCGTTGCGACCCGCAGCCTACCATTAGATGAAGCATTAGAATCAACCATAGCCAACTAGTTTAAGCTGAAAAAATATCGATTTAAGTCTCAAAGCCGAGTATCCAGAAGCTGAATCACTAATTCGATCGAGAGCGCTTCTGGATATAGGGGTTAGGAATGATTTGGCAATATCTGCGCACCTAGTTATCAAAAATTATGCTCTCTCGTTTGGGTTAGTGTAGGGATCAATGTTGGGGTCAGCCATTGGTTCAGGATCAGGATTGGTATAGGGTTCCAAATTAGGATCTGTATCCAATTCAGGGCTGGGATTCGCGTAAGGATCGACATTAGGATCCGGCATAGGTTCAGGATGGGGATTCGTGTAGGGAGCAGTATTCGGATCAGGAGTTGATTGGTTCTGGCAAGAGATTAGTTGAGTATCACTCATCGATCGACGCTCCTAAATTGATTGAGGGTTGAACACAAGAGGATCTGATATTAATCTTGGGAGATTTCTAGTAACTTATATCTTATATTCTTCTAAAAGAATTTCAGCTCTAAGCTAAAAAAGCGGTACTTATCGCTCTTTTGCCCTCCGAAACCATTGCCGCTTATGGAGAACCAGGTAAGCATTTGGACTTTTGTGATTCTAAAGATGCTTATTCTCAGTTAAGAAAAGCGATCGCACTTCTTTAAGAAGATATGCGATCGCTAACGTGTTATTAATGAGCAATTAAGCCATAGCTACTGCAAGCTTGCAGTAGTTGCAAGGCCCTGGGGTGCCTAGACAATAAACAAGTTGTTCAAGTTACCGGTGTAACCTGTGATTTCGACAATGGCATCCTTATCAGCCTGAAACCCAGCCTGAGCGTCATTGAGAGCAACAAAGGTGCGTTGGGCTGCGCCAGTACCCAAAGTAAAGACGCCAGCTCCATTAGCTTTGAAATTGTTGTTGTTCAGTACCTGCCCAATGCCTTGCTCGGTCAGGACGCCTACCGTACCACCCTTGAAGACATTGCCTGCATAAACGGGATTGGGAGCATCAATGGAGTCGGTGCCAATGGCCAGATCGGTAATGCGGTCAAAGTTACTTAGGAGAGAGTCAGTGAGCGCAAGGCGGAAGGTGTCTCCGCCATTTCCACCAGTTAGGGTATCTGCTCCAGTGCCTCCCACAAGAATATCGTTGCCATCTCCGCCTAGTAGGATGTCATTGCCCACACCTCAAGGCCATTGTTAATCGCTCTTTGCATGAGCGCTGCCCGAAGATTCGGGGTGGAGTGCAAGAGTGCCCATGTTGACTCGACTTCGTTGGCCGTAGAGGGTAAGTAGCTATCGCAGCCCCAGGTGAGTGAGGGGATTGCCCCTATACCCATTACCATCACCTCCCTCCAACCAGGTTATACCAGTGTTTCTACAGGCGCTCCGTAAACCTTCGGAATTTATGTACTTCTTTATAGCCGATTCACCTGCACTTTATATTTTCTCCTCACGTCAGATAACTTGAATCCCCTGTTAGCGAAAAATAAAACACTCCATAGATGCCAGTTTGTTAGCATTCTCAAGATTCAGGGTTGTGAAGGAGTACTTTGGTGAATCAAAACGCTCGATCGTGTTAATAACAGCAAACAATTACTAATCTAGCCCCGTTGCTTGCCCACACTAGAAGTAGGGCTGTAACCTTTGCCACCTGGGTTGCCAGTCGATCTGATCTAGTTACTTGTCCGAGCATGGGAATGGTAAGTCTGTTATGAGTGTTATTCCACCGTTCCAATCCCCCGCCGCCACGATCGCCGAAGCGGGTATTCCAGCTTTTTACAAAGCCTTAGCGGATATTACTCCGGTAGGCATTTTCTATACAGATGTGCACGGAGCTTGTCTGTATGCGAATCCCTGGTGGTGTCAGATGGCAGGGATTTCGGCCACCGCAGCGCAAGGACAAGGATGGTTGGCTTGCTTGCATCCCGCCGATCGCCAGCGGGTTATGACTCAGTGGCAACAGGTGGCACAATGCCACGAATCTTTTCAATTGGAATATCGGTTGCAGCGACCTGATAGCCAAGAGATCTGGGTATTGGGTCAAACAGTAGCCGATTGTGATGCGGCAGGAACGATACAGGGATATGTCAGTACAGTCACTGATATTAGCGATCGCAAGCAGATGGAGGAAGCTCTACAACAATCGCAGCAGCGATTTGAAGCGTTAGTTAATTATACGGAAGGGATCGTTTGGGAACTTGATCCAGCCACGTTTCAATTTACCTTTGTGAGTCAAAAGGCCGAAGCTTTGCTGGGATACGCGATCGAGCAATGGTTAACCGAACCAAACTTTTGGCAAAACCATATTCATCCCGATGATTACGATTGGGTAACAGCATTTTGCTACTGCACCGCTCAAAACCATCAAGACCATGAGTTGGAATATCGCATGATTGCCCAAGATGGGCGAGTCGTTTGGTTATGGGACTTAGTTAAGGTGATCGTAGACGGTGATCGTCCGATTCGGCTTCAGGGAGTGATGGTTGATATTACTAAACGCAAGCAAGCCGAAGCAGCATTAGCGGAAAGTGAAGACCGCTATCGACAACTGATTAATCACTTAAATGCTGGCTTTGTGATTCATGCCCCAGATACCAGTATTTTGCTCTGTAATGCGACAGCCTGCGATTTATTAGGGCTATCAATGGAGCAAATGTTAGGAAGAAGTGCGATCGATCCAGCCTGGCATTTTGTGCGGGAAGATGGCACAGTCATGTCGAGTGCAGAATATCCTGTTAATCAGGTATTACAAACTCAATCTGTATTGAATAATTATATTTTAGGAGTTAACCACCCTGATGCTCCTAGAAGCTGGGTATTAGTGACAGCTTTTCCTGAATTTGATTGTCAAGGTGAATTACAGCACGTTGTCGTTACCTTCATTGACATTAGTGGCTTAAAACAGGCAGAAGCAGAGCTACGAGCCATGGGCCAGGTGTTAGAAAATGCTGTATCAGGGATTTCTCAATTAGATCCTCAAGGATATTATCTGTATGTGAATAAAGCCTACGCTGATATTACAGGCTACCCACCCGAAGAGATGCTCGGTATGCATTGGTCAAGAACAGTGCATCCAGATGACTTAGACAACCTGCTAGTGGCCTATGCCCAAATGCAACAAGATGGCAGAGTAGACGTAGAAGGTAGAGGAATTCGGCAGGATGGCTCAATCTTTTATAAACAATTGGTGATGATTGCTGCTTACAACGAACAACACCAATTCATCGGGCACTACTGCTTTATGAAGGATATTAGTGAGCGGTGGCGGCTGGCAGCCGATCGTGAACTAGCCCAAACGGCTTTGGAACGAGAATTATTACGCAGTCAAACCCTATTCAACACCTCGATCGACGGTGTAGTGGTCATGAATCCGCGAGGCGATGTGGTGCAGGCTAGCCAAAGCTTTGCGCAGATGTTGGGATACACCTTAGAAGAAACTCTAATGCTCAACGTAGCTGATTGGGATGCGCAGTGGAGTAGGGAAAACCTTCAACAAATGCTCCAGAATCCCGAGTTTCTGCCCCTGTTTGAAACCCAACATCGCCGTAAAGATGGTTCAGTCTACGACGTTGAGATTAGCTGGAACCGGGTTGAATTAGAAGGGGAGTTGATGAACTTCTGTATTTGCCGGGACATCAGCGATCGCAAGCGGATGGAGTTAGAACGCCAACAAGCCGAAGAG
>DATNPU010000372.1:0-6079 GCA_036703105.1 Microcoleaceae cyanobacterium | reverse complement strand
CTTCGCGCCCAATCAACAAACCCTCGCCAGCGGTAGTCTTGATACATCAATTCGAATCTGGAATGTGGGCGATGGCACCTGCTTGAATATCTTGCAGGGTCATACCAGCGGAGTTCGTTGTGTGCGCTATAGCCCAGACGGTCAACTCCTTGCAAGCAGCAGCCACGATGGGTCAATTCGCCTGTGGCATACTCCGCTTTCCCCAGAGCGAAACGCTAAAAACGACTTTGAGCTGCTTCACAAACAGACCGATTGGGTATGGGCGATCGCCTTTAGCTCAGACAGTCGTTGGCTAGCCAGTGTGGGGCGTGATGGCAGCCTGCGGTTGTGGAACCTGCAAGAGCGGCAATGTCTTCATCGATTTGACGGGCATACCCTCGACGTTTTGGCGATCGCCATCAGTGCCGACAATCAATGGTTGGGCAGCGCGGGTCAAGACAACACGGTGCGCTTGTGGAATCTTCAGAGCGGGCAAAGTCATAAGACGTGGCGCGGTTACGCCAATGGCATTCACTCCTTGAGCCTCAGTCCAGATGATCACCTGTTAGCCAGCAGTCGCCAGGATGGCACCATTCAGGTATGGCATTGGTCAACAATGAATACCGCAGGAGATCTGACACCGTTTCGCCCCTACAAAACCTTGTCCAGCCCCAGCCGATGGGTTTCATCCCTCAGTCATTTAAGTTTTAGTCCGGATAGTCAAATGCTGGCGATCAATCGTCAGCAGGGGTGGATTGCGGTGTGGAATCTCCAAACGGGACGGTTCGATGAATGGTCGGCGCATCATGCATCCATCTGGAAAGTTTTGTTTAGTCCATCCGGGCAGATCCTGGCAAGCAGTAGCTATGATGCCACCGTGCGATTGTGGGATGTGCAGACGCACCAGTGTTTGCAGGTACTGCGTGGGCATGAGAGCGTGATTCCGGCGATCGCCTTTACTCCTGATGGTCAAGGGTTGGTCAGCGGCAGTTACGATCGCACGATTCGACTCTGGGACGTGCAAACTGGGGCATGGCTGAAGACCTTAGAAGGGCATACGGGCGCAGTTTTTACGCTGGCATTCGATCCCAGTGGTCAGGTTCTGGTCAGTGGTAGTTATGACCGCACGATTCGTCTGTGGGATCTGCAAACCGGAGCGTGTCTCAAGGTACTGCCAGGACATACCGGACTGGTATGGACGCTTGCCATTAGCCCAGATGGCCGCACCTTAGCCAGTAGCGGTGATGACCAGACCATTCGCTTGTGGGATCTGCAAACAGGGGATTGCCTCCATGTCTGCCACGAACACACAGGTTGGGTGCGATCCGTGATCTTTAGTGCTGATGGTCAATGGTTATTCAGTGGCAGCGACGATCGCGCCATCAAGCTATGGGATGTGAATACAGGGCGATGTGTGGAAACGTTGGTCGCCGATCGGCTCTATGAAGGCATGAACATTCAAGGCACAACTGGTTTAACAGTCGCTCAAAGAGCCACCCTGAAAACATTAGGAGCGATTGAACAACGGTGATTCAGCGTCTTCTTTTGTGTTCAATCGTGTTTAACAAGTGATGAAAGTCCGTGAGCGATCGTGCCATTGCTTGATTCACAAGTTGCTCCACTTGTTCATCCAAAAGAGACTCTCGCAGTTCATTGAATAGTCCCCCCGGTTCCCCATTAGTCCAATGGTTGCGGATTAGAGAGACCCTGCGATACATTTCGAGTGTGGATGGCGATAGTAGCATCACGGTTTCGGGAAAGGCGAACTGCTGAAGATACCATCCTGCGGATTCAGACGGAATATCGCTGCAATCCCACACCAGACGCGGTGGTTTTGCTCCCTCGGGCAGCGATCGCTGGCGATCGCGATCCCGCAGCAGTCGATAGCGCTGGTACAAAAGCTTAGCTTGCATCCCGCTAAAGCAGGGTTCTGGGTTAGCAAGCCCTGAATCCACCACGCTATCTAAACAACCGATTGCAACACTTGCAAAACAAACAACTTCACTGGCTGATTCTCCCTGCTGAACCAATCTCTCCAGACCTAGAAGATACTGATTAAAGACCTGTTCATAGACGGTTGGAGAAAATACGAATGTGGCATTTACGTTAATGCGATCGCCAATGAGTTGTTCAATCAGCGGCAGCATCAATGGCGTCGCTGGAATGCTCACCAGCAAATTACTCCATCCGACCGATTGCCAAAGACTTTGAGCCGTGGCGATCGCTGTTTCAGGCTGAAGCACTGCCTCAGGAGACAAATCAACTTGAACATAGCCATCGCGTCCCTGAGTTTGAGAATGGACGGGTTTGAGTAAATCAGCCGCCAACTGTAAATCTCGGACAATCATGTAATTGTAATCTGATTGTGCAGTCCGGCTTGTCCCTTGTTGGGCCAGTGTCGTGAAGTCGCGATCGTACTCCTGTCCTTCCATTGCCGCTTGCAGGCTTTGAAAGTTCGATCGAATACCCCTTAAACCCTCCTCCTCAATGACCCGTTGCAACTCCCCCCCACTAATCCAGCCTCGCTCAAATCCATCGAGCCAAACTGATTGTCCAGATTGATGCAGTAATTGCAACAGGTTCATCGCAAATGACCTTCACGAGCAAGATTCAAACGTCCAATAAACTAGTCTGTAAAACTGCTGCAAATTTCACCACTCAAGATCCACCAGTTAAATGCGAATTAACACCAGAGCTTGACCTCACCTCACACAACGAAGTCAGACTGGACTTGAGAATTACGAAATTCCCAAAACAGCTCAACTCGATGAGTTGAAAACCTTTGTAGGTCAAAAAAACAAGATTTGGTTGTGGACAGTCTCGTCATTCAGATGCTCCGCCAGCACCCCTTCCCCCAGCAGATGCTCCGTTGCTTTGCCCACAAAAAATTGCTCAAACAGATAAAAAGGATCAGACACCAGTCCCAATCCATTTAAAATCATGGCTTTCACGACCACTCCCGGACTGACATGTTCTCAGGGGTCTGCTCCCAGGTGCTGATTGATCTGTTCAACGATCTCCAACTCGTCCACCAACCCAGTGACGATTCCGAGATGGTCGAGGTTCTGTACTATCAGCTCGCTGTTACTATCGCACTGCCTTTTGAGGTTGGCCTTTACAAAATTATGCGCCTAAATCCTCTATGTGACACTTCAAAGGGCGGAATGTGGGCTAAATTGCTAATTATCCACTAATATCACTGCTTATCCGGTTTCTCAGTTATTGTGTCTGCAATCATTACTCCACTATGACCGCCATCACCCCAGTATCAGCCTCGTTTGAACAGCAACTAGATGCTTCTAAAATTACCCGCGTCATGTGGCTGTTATGGGCATTATCAGCGGGATTAATTGCGTTAGATGGCTTTGATTTTTTCATTATTGGCGTGGCCTTACCGTTCTTACAACGGGATTTTAGTTTAAGTGCGATCGAGATTGGGGCGGTGGCAGTTGCGGCGATCGCTGGGTCTTTAGTGGGTTCCCTTACCTTAGGTCCGATTACCGACAAGATCGGGCGGCAACTGATGCTCATCATTGATGTTGCCATCTTTATCATTGCGACAGCCGGAACCGCCTTTGCCTGGAATGCTGTCTCGTTAATTGCCTTTCGGTTTTTAGTTGGCGTTGGCATTGGGGCCGATTATCCGCTGAGTGTGGCCTACATTACTGAGAATGTTCCGTCTCGATCGCGGGGGCGTATGGTGATTGGTGCGTTTACCTTTCAAGCGGTAGGGGCACTGTTAGGAGCGATCACAGGATTAGTCATCATTCATCTCTTTCAGGTGATCTATCCCGGTAATACTCAAATTCTTATCCAATATGGTTGGCGATGTATGTTAGGGGTGGGACTGGTTTTGGCGATCGCGGTTGCCATTCTCCGGTTTACCTTTCTGCTCGAAAGTCCCCGCTATTATATTGCGAGAGGTAAGTATGAACAAGCCTCGGAAGCGGCTACATTACTGTTAGGCACTCCGATTGAGATCACAGCTGCGACTGATCCACCCGAACGAGAACCTAATCTACCCTATTCCGCTTTATTTTCACCCCACTATCGCCAACATACCTTATTTGCCTCAATCCCTTGGTTTCTTCAGGACATTGCGACCTATGGGATTGGTATTTTTACTCCAGTTATTCTTGGTGCTTTAGCCTTTGCTGGAGAAGACAGTTTCATTGCCAAGGAGTTAGCCGCTGCCCAAGGCTCCGCGATCGTCGATTTATTTTTGATCGCTGGATTTTGCATCGCGATCTGGCTGATCGATCGGGCTGGACGAATCCGCTTACAAGTGATTGGGTTTTTAGGCATGGCCGTGGGATTAGCGATTTTGGCAACAGCCAATCTGATTCCTGACAATAGCAGTGCTAATTTAGTTGTTGTGTTAATTGGTTTTTTTGTCTTCAACTTAATGATGAATGCAGGCCCTAACTCCACAACATTTCTATTATCAGGAGAAGTGTTTCCGACCTCGATTCGGGCTAGTGGAGCTGGGTTTGCTGCTGCCGTTGCTAAAGCTGGAGCGGTATTAGGAACCTTTACTTTACCGCTTCTGCAAAAATCTTTAGGTACTTCAGTCTTGATGCTACTGCTGGCAGGGGTTTGTATCCTAGCGGCAGTGATGACTAATCTATTTCGGATTGAAACGACCGGACGATCGCTAGAGGATGTCAACTGAGATCGGATAGTACCAGGAAGCGTATTAGCATCTATTTTCCTCATAAAACGAGGAGTCAGTTAATGCTGATTAGTTGAGTTTGACGATCTCGGTATGGTATATTCTGCATGTTTAAAAGTTTTACCATACAGAAATTGATGCCCGAATCGTTTTTAGTGCTTGAACGGGAACGGCTAACTCGGTTGATTCAACAGTTGCATGACTCCGGTGAAGTTGCTCCTCCCTATTGCTGGTTAACCGAAACTAGTTCTAAAAAAGGGACAAAAACTTATACCTATGTCATTCTGGTGACCCAACCTCCCGAGTGTAAACCGAAAAGCCATTCGCTGGGCCGGCCCGGTAGTGCTCGGCATTGTCACTGGCGGCAAGCGATCGCTCGGCGAGAAGCGATCGTTGAGTTAGAGCAACAGTTGACTATGCTGGAAGTATTAATCGAGCGCCAACTGAGAACTTGGCAGGATATTCATCTGCTGGTTGCTTTTTCCACTGGGCAGCCGGGAGAGAATATCGGGATGACTTCTGTAGACCCAGAAGCAGAATTTGCCGCACATTGAGCGATCTCCATATAGTATGGGTTTAAAAAACTAGCCTTTGTGCAGACTGTCCCACTAACAGCGCTTGATTATGTCTAAACAGCCGTCTCAACCCAAGCACTTGTGTGATCAACCCATCTCGATCGAGGGTGAGGCGTCAGAACAACCTGTAACAATCGCTTCAGCCGTGGTGATTGAGGCATCTGCCTGGGATGTTGAGGTGGCAAGTGCAGAACTGGCTCCTGGATCATCTGTGACTAAAGGGATTCCTCGGGCCGCGATCGCCAGGGAAGTTTTGACTGCGGATTATCTGACAATACTGATTGATAAACTCCGAGATCAATCTTCTTTACCAGAGTTGGTCATGGCCCAGTTATTTCAACATCTCATTGAAACCTATCAACAAAAAGTTGAACAGGTCGTACAAGAGCAAGGGATTGAGGCGATCGATACTAGCCTACCTCACTTCAAAGTTGTGACCAATCGCAAGCAGGGAACTAAGCGATTGGAATTAGTATTCGATAGTGACAGGATTCGCGAGTATTTGAAAAACTCGTTATCTGAATTTTTCACTCATGCTGGGATCTGGCAAGAATTTGCTAAAGCAGTAGGAGCTAACTTGGTGGTTTGGGCACTGGCCGATCTGGAGGCCACACAGCCCTCTCAATCTATTTTGCCAGAGGCCACATTAAGCCAAGTTATTCGGAAGCGTCTGCAAGCGATTAACTCCTTATTCTTAATTGAACGAAGCGAAGTGTTAGGCCAAATTCACTGCCAGGATATTGCAAAGAAAATTCTTGAAGGGTTCAATTTATCTGACTGTTCACTCCAGGATATGGAGAAATTGTTAGGATTGAAACAACGGCCTCCATCGAGTACTGAAACCAGTTTGGAG
>DATNPU010000371.1:0-5597 GCA_036703105.1 Microcoleaceae cyanobacterium | reverse complement strand
CGCCGATGGTTGGTGAGTATAATTACTAAGATAGGCTCTATCCCTTCATAGTTTGGTGTAGAAGAGCTAGTGGATAAAACTGAATATTGGTTTGCAGCAGTGTGATATTTAGCAACCAATCTAGTCCTTGTTGCAGATTATGAATAGTAACGCCAACAACGAGCAACGTCACCAACCTGAAACTCTCACGAGTTCGCTTCATTCAGGGGTATTCAGTATGAAAACTCAGATGACTCATCATAAGCTGCAACAATTAGTCAATAATCCAGTGCAGATTTCGATTCGCACCTTAATGATTGTACCGTTGGTCATCCAAATTATGGCGGCTGTTGGATTGACGGGGTATCTTTCCTTCCGGAGTGGACAGAATAGTGTGAATGAAGTGGCCAGCCAATTGCGACGAGAAATTGCAGCTCGAGTGAATCAGAATTTACAAACCTATCTCGCTACACCTCATCAAATTAATCAATTAAACCAGGAAATTATTGCAGCAGATTGGTTACGGATTGATACTCAATCGGGTTGGGCACGACATTTATGGCGACAATTGCAAACCTTTCCGACGATCGGAGCCATCAATCTCGCTACAGAACAGGGCGACTTTATTGGACTGGGCCGGAATGAAAATGGCTCTCTGGTATTGAATATGGCCAACCCTGACAATCAGTTTACCTATGAGCAATATGCCTTAACCGATCGCGGCGATCGTACCCGATTGCTCAAAAGTACACCTAACTATGATGCCCGCACTCGTCCCCAATACAAAGCGGCAGTCGCGGCTGGCAAACCTACTTGGAGCGAAGTATTTCCCCATATCACTGACCCGATGCTGATTATTTCAGCCGTTGAACCGATTTATAGCTCGCAACATCAATTACAAGGTGTGTTACAAACTCGACTCAATCTGTCTTTGATTGGTGATTTTCTCAGGACGCTACAGGCGGGTAAAACTGGGCGAATCTTTGTGGTTGAGCGATCGGGGATGTTGGTTGCTAGTTCTGCCCACGAATTGCCGTTCCATCGGCACGGAACTAAGACGGAGAAGATTGCGGCTGCTGAGAGTCAAGACCCGTTAATTCAAGCGACGGCCCGTTATTTAACCCAACAGTTCGCTGATTTAAACCAGATTACCCAGGAGCAGCAACTGAGCTTTACCAATCAAACGGGACAACGAGAATTTGTCCAAGTCTCACCGTTTAAGGATGCTCAAGGATTGAATTGGTTAGTGGTTGTGACCATTCCTGAATCGGACTTCATGGCTCAAATCAACCAAAACAACCAAAATACCCTGCTGCTTTGTGGAATTGCTCTGGTGGCTTCTATCCTGATTGGTATCCTGATTTCCCGTTGGATGACGCGACCAATTTTACAGTTGAAACAAGCCGCGATCGCTCTGGCCCAAGGTGATTTTGATCAGCATATTCAGGTCGATCGTAAAGATGAACTGGGAATTTTGGCCAGTGCATTTAACAGTATGGTGGCTCAACTACAAGATGCCTTTGCGGCCTTAAAGCAAACGAATGAAGCTTTGGAACAACGGGTGGAAGAACGAACGGCTGACCTGGAAGCCGCTAATCAGAAAATCCTCTCACTGAATGAGTGTTTGCAGGAAGAAAATGTGCGGATGAGTGCGGAATTAGATGTGGCCCGTACCTTACAGCAAATGATTTTGCCTAAAGAACAAGAGTTACGACAAATTCCAGGATTGGATGTTGCCGGATTTATGCAGGCTGCTAACGAAGTTGGTGGGGATTACTACGATGTTCTAAAGAGTAACAATGGTCTAGTCAGAATTGGTATTGGTGATGTCACTGGGCATGGCTTAGAAAGTGGTGTATTAATGATCATGGTGCAAACTGCCGTGAGAACTTTGCTGGTGGCTAATGAACATGATCCTGTTAAAGTATTAAATACACTGAATCAGGTGATTTATGACAATGCCAAACGGATGAATTCAGACAAGAATTTGACTTTGATGCTGCTGGATTATGCGGATGGTCATGTCCTTGTGAGTGGACAACATGAAGAGATGATTGTTGTGCGATCGAATAGTGAAGTAGAACGGATTGACACGATCGATTTAGGCTTCCCGATCGGATTAGTAGACGATATTACTGCCTTTGTCACTCAGCGGCAAATTGATTTACAGTCTGGTGATGTAGCCGTTCTCTATACTGATGGCATTACTGAGGCTGAAGGTGCAGCTCGTCAACTCTATGGTTTAGACCGATTAGTTGATGTGATTAAGAATAATTGTCAGTACTCGGCTGAAGCCATTCGGCAGGCGATCGTGCAAGATGTTCATTCACATATTGGCGATCGGATTGTGTACGATGACATTACACTGGTGGTGTTGAAACAAAAATAGATTGTGCTGGTCAAATTTATGCTCAAATTCATTGAGTAGTTAATGGATTTTCTGAGCAACCATAATGGGTTTTCCAGTATGTTTGTGGGGAGCGTGGGCATCTTCGATCGTCATGGCAACATTGGTGACAAATTCTTTTGAGCGATAGGCTTTGGGAACTACGATCGTTCTGGTAAACGTACCATGCTGTTTTACCGGAAATACTTCGGTTAAAATTGCCTGCTTTGTGTCCGTTGTAAAGGGAGCATCTGTACGCACGACTGTCCATAGCGCATAGACTTTACCCGGTGGCAGTGGCGGTAAGTGTTGGGCGAAAACGGTGGCTTCTAACTTGTGAGGATTGACCACGACCACTGCCACAGCCGGACTACTGCCCTCTGTTGCTTTCAGTACATAGGTTAGCGCTGTACCTGGAGGAGATTCAGATTGGCTGATCAATGTTTGCTGCAACCGATAATTGTTGATTCCCAAAGCGATAATTAGCCCAGCTGCCACAGCTTCCAGAATACCGCGCCAGGGCAAGGAAGAACGGGATATCGATCGCGGCTTCCTCTCAGAGTGGGGTGATTCCGCTTGAGTCAGAATTCTCGATCGCAGGTGATCTGGCGGAGTTATCTCTGCTGGTGCATAGACCGTTTCTAATGTCGTTTGCATTTGGGCGACTTCTGTGGCGATCGCCGGATCTTGAGCCAACAATTGCTCGAAGGATGCGGCTTCCTCGGGACTAAGATCACCTAGAACATAGCCTGCGATCAGTAGCTGTAACTCGTCTGAGGGCATCGACATCGCTATCACTACACCTATCTAGTAAAACTTTGGAGGGTTTGGCGCAGTTTGAGCAACCCGCGTCTTGCTCTGGCTTTGACTGTACCTAACGGAATATCGAGCTGTTGAGCAATTTCTGACTGGCTGAAACCATCGTAATAAGCCAATTTGAGAACTTGCTGTTCCGGTGCTGATAACTGAGCTAAAGCCGTCTGAACTTCGTGAGATTGTTCCTGCTGAAAGACTTGCTCTAGTGGTAAATTCGTTCCTGTTTCCGATTGCTTGCTCCAACTCCAGCGATCGAACATTCGTCGGGCACTGCTACGCGATCGCAGCCGATCCTTGGCTCGCGATTTTGTCAGGATCGCCAAAAATGTGCGTAATGAGCCGCGCTGGGGATTGTAGGACGACCCTTTAGCCAGCGTCAGAAAAATATCTTGAGTTAAATCCTCTGCTTCTTGCGCGTTTCCTAGGGTTGCCAGGGCTAGTCCGTACACTAAGCCGACATGACGATCGTAGAGTACCCCTAGTGCCGTTGTCTGGCCATTCCTGAAAGCAAGAATTAACTCTGCATCAGTCTGGCTGAGTAAAGCGGATTCTTGTTGACCAGCGGGTTCAGCCATACAAACGTGGGAATTGGGAGAAAGTCCCTACAGGTGAAGTCTGGGTAACGGCCGAAACACGGACAAGCGCGATCGCGAACTGCCAGGAAATGGCTAATTTGCGTTCACCACCTGTCCGTGTTTCCTTAAATGATTAGCCGCCAGTATACTACGCTATTCGCCAACAGCTTACAGCGGTCGGAAAATTCCCCGCAGTTCTCCAGCCCGATTCTGTTTTGTATGAATGTCTACATACAGCTTGCCATCTGCTAATGCCTGAAGTTGTTCAGGAGTCAGCATATAGTCTCCAGAGAACTTACCCCCCATCCCCGTTGGATCTAACATGACCTTCAGCGCATATTGAAAGGGGCCATTTTGGGTATTATCGCCCCGATGGACATGCACAGCAGAAGTGATTTTGGGATTCGGTGGATTCACGGGATCCGTCGCATAGTCGCGTAACGGACTGGATAAGCCCATAAAGGTGCCGCGTACTGTTAAACGGTTGCCCATCAGCGATGCTTCCGCTACCCCTAAAGCGGAGGTAGAGGGCGCATTTGGCATCACACTGGCATTAATTAAGGGAGCGGCATAGCGCTGCATGGTACTGTTAGACATCCCTTGGGCGATTACAGCGGATGGATCTCCTGGTTGGCTAACTAGAGTGGATGCAGAACGAGTTGCAGGATAGCTGAAAGTAGGGGTTATGGAAAACCCAATTAGCAATACACAGGTGATCGCACTCAGCACAACATTCAAGAGCGATCGCTTGGCTTTGTTCATAGGTGTCCAGAGTTGAATGAACTAGATTTCACCTAAAAGTACGCGGCGACTGATGATTTGGATGCATCACAAATTTCCCTACTGTTGCTGATCGTAATGCCGTTGTTGATCTACTTAGGGAAAGATGAGCCGGGGCAATCGCCCAATTATCATCAAGGGACTGAGCATACAAGGAGCGAATGATGGTACTAGATGGGGTTCTGCTGGATGTCGATGGCACACTGGTGTTAAGTAACGATGCTCATGCCCAAGCCTGGGTAGAAGCATTTACCAAATATGGTTATGAAATTGGTTTCGAGCAAGTGCGATCGCTGATTGGGATGGGAGCGGATCAGCTCATTCCTCGACTACTGCCAGAATTGAACAGTAAAACGGGCCAAGGTAAAGAAATTGCTAGCTATCGCAGGGAATTGATTCTAAATAAGTTTGGCCAGGAGCTAACAGCTGCCAACGGTTCACGGGAACTCGTGCAAAAAATGCAGGATGACGGACTGCACTTGATTATTGCGAGTTCTGCTACGGAGCAAGAAATGCATATGTTGTTGAAGGTAGCCCAAGTCGATGATCTGTTGGAGGAGTTTACAACGTCCAATGAGGCAGACCAATCCAAACCAGCCCCCGATATTGTGGAAGTGGCCTTAAGTAAAAGTCAACTTAGTCCCGATCGGGCTGTGATGTTGGGTGATACTCCCTACGATATCGAGTCGGCGGGTAAAGCCGGAGTGGGCGTGATTGCCTTTCGGTGCGGTGGATTTAGTGATGAAGACTTATCGGATGCTCTAGCGATTTATGATGATCCGGCTGATCTGCTCCGGCACTATGATGAGTCGCCTCTTGGTCAAACTCGCTAAAGACAGCCTGGCTGCATCAGGCAGATTGAACCAGCATTGTGGTTGATTAACCTTTGTAACTCTAGAACGGTTAATAAACAAACATATTTGGTAATCGTTCAGGGGGTGGTGCTCACAGCAGGCAGTAATGATGGAGCAGACTGACCCTGCCGAGCAGCCCGACACGCCTCAACCACATAATCCAATACAGGACGGTTTTGGGAGCGCAACGTTGTCACAACCGTCAGC
>DATNPU010000356.1:0-11956 GCA_036703105.1 Microcoleaceae cyanobacterium | reverse complement strand
TGCTACCTTATTACACGAAATGAAACGCCGTGGAGTCCGTTATGGCATCGTTTCTATGTGCGTGGGTGGTGGCATGGGAGCGGCTGGTGTGTTTGAGAACTTGATGATTTAGATGAGGGAGGTAAGAGAGATGAGGGAGATGAGGAGGGTGAGCCTATAAGGTCCAGGTTTGGTGATTGTTAATCAAGTTCACTAGCCCCCCTAGAACTTGGTTGTAAGTAACGTACAGAGCTTTTGCTTGGTCTCGATCTAAATACTGGCACTTGACCGCAAATTTCAACCAAACCTGGGTTTCAGCCGCTTCTGCTTCACAGTCACTCAGCTTGGCAATAAAAGCCGCTTGGTAACGCCGCTTTCTCCATGCCTCCGCCAGATTCGCACATACAGAGCGAGACGATCGCCGAATCTGATCCGTCAGCGAATACCTCTCCTCCGCCGGAAACGCCTTCGTCAACAGAAAAATCTGCATTGCCGCCTCAAACGCCATCTGATAGATCGCCAAATCCTCATGGCTTTTAATCAACCCCATCTTCCCCATCCCCCTCACCTTCCCCAACTGCCTTAACTTCCCTCCCTATCTTTCCCTATTTAACTTTCAGGAGCACAAAATCATGCTTCCTCACCTCCCCATCCTCCTCACCCTCCCCATCCTCCTCATCTGCTTTGGTTACTTCGGCTCACCACTATGGTTATGGACAATTTATATCGCTGGAATTCTGGCGCTCTTGAATCCTCCGATCGCCCTCTGGATTGGGTTTGCTGTTGTCGCATTAATCTTCAATATTCCAGTAGTACGACAGACATTAATCACGACCTGGATTGTTAAGGCAATTCGGGCAATGCAGTTACTTCCGAAGATTTCAGAGACGGAACGAGCGGCGATCGAAGCGGGAAATGTTTGGGTTGAAGGGGAGTTTTTCACGGGTAAGCCAAACTTCCAGCGCATGCTCGATCAGCCCTATCCGCAAGTGTCACCAGAGTTGCAAGCGTTTCTGGATGGACCAGTAGAAAAGGTATGTCAGCTGGCAACCGACTGGGAGATCTATCAGCGTAAGGATTTGCCACCGGCCGTGTGGGATTATCTCAAACAAGAGCGCTTCTTTGGCATGATGATTCCCCAAGAGTATGGGGGGCTGGGCTTCTCGAATCTGGCGTATAGTTCGGTGATGGTGAAGTTAGCGTCACGCTCTTTTACCCATGTCGCCACCGTCGGTGTGACCAATTCCCTCGGTCCCGCTAAACTGCTGCTACGCTATGGCACTCCGGAGCAAAAAGCGTACTATCTCCCGCGATTAGCCCGAGGTGAAGAAATTCCTTGCTTTGCCTTAACGGAACCAACCGCTGGCTCGGATGCCGCCAGTCTTACCTCTCACGGGGAAGTGTTTCGGGGTGAAGATGGCAACCTCTATCTGCGATTGAACTGGAAAAAACGCTACATCACCTTAGGCGCGATCGCCACTTTACTGGGATTAGCCTTCCGATTGCGCGATCCAGAGAACTTATTGGGTAAAGGCATGGATCTGGGTATTACCTGTGCCTTAGTGCCAACCAATACGCCCGGTGTGGTGATTAACCAACGTCACGATCCGATGGGAGTGCCGTTCTACAATTCCCCGACGGAAGGGCATAACGTTATCCTGCCGATCGATCACATTATTGGCGGAGTCGAACAGGCAGGACAGGGCTGGAAGATGTTGATGCAAAGTCTGGCTGCCGGACGGGGGATTAGTTTCCCAGCCACCTGTACGGGTGTAGCGAAATTAGTAGCGCGGGTGACGGGAGCGCACAGCGTGGTGCGGCAACAATTCGGGTTAGCGATCGGGCGGTTTGAGGGAATTGAAGAACCCCTGGCTCGCATTGGTGGTCTAGCGTATATGGTGGATGCGACCCGACTATATACCTGTGGAGCGGTTGATCAAGGCCAACAACCAGCCGTGGTTTCCGCGATCGCCAAATATAGCACCACGGAATTATCCCGCCAGATGATTAACGATGGCATGGATATTCTGGGTGGTTCGGGGATTTGTCGTGGCCCCCGCAATCTCCTCGCCAACATTTACACGGCTACGCCAATCTCCATTACGGTAGAAGGTGCGAATATTCTCACCCGCACCTTAATGATTTTTGGCCAAGGGGTAATTCGCTGCCATCCCTACATTTATGACGAAATTCAGGCGTTGAGTCAGAGTGATGTTCCGGCCTTCGATCGCGCCTTCTGGTCACACATGGGATCGATGATTCGGAATCTATTCCGAGCCATCATTCTCAACTTGTCACGCGGTTATCTGGCGCGATCGCCCGTCTCTGGAGCTACGGCACGATATTATCGGAAACTGGCCTGGGCATCTGCTACCTTTGCCTTCTTAACCGATGTGGCATTACTGGCCTTTGGTGGTTCACTGAAGCGGCGGGAAAAATTGACCGGACGCTTTGCCGATATTCTCACCTGGCTGTATCTGGGTACAGCGACCTTACGGCGGTTTGAGGCGGAAGGTCGGCAAGCGGAGGATCTACCGCTCGTTCACTGGGCAATGCAATATAGTTTTGCGCAAATTCAGCAAGCTGTGGCAGGTATTCTCAGTAATCTAGAGATTCCAGTGCTAGGACTGTTACGGCAACCATTGTTAGCCTGGTGGCGATTCAATCCGATCGGTTCTATGCCATCCGATCAACTGGGTAGCCAGGTGGCGCAAAGCTTGCAGCAAATTGGAGCTGTCCGCGATCGCCTCACCACCGGAATTTACCTTCCCACCGACACCCAACAGGCTTTGGGACGGTTAGAACACGCCTTAACACTGGCACAGCAAGCCGATGTCGTGTTACAGAAAATCAAAGCGGCCAGTCGAGGTGGAACCCTACCGAAGGGGAAACCCGATCACCTATTAGGGATTGCTTACGAAACTGGCGTGATTACGGAAGCCGAAGCGACGATCGTCTGTCAGGCAGAATTTGCCCGCAATGATGCGATTCAAGTGGATGCCTTTAGTGCTGAGGACTATTACCGAGGGACGCAATCCGCTGAGCCTCCCAATCGAGAGATTGCTTGCGTTGGCTAACACCACGCACAACTGTAGAGAGTATCACCCACGATCGCCCTAGTGAACGAATACTCAGGGCGATTTTTTTGGCTTGCCGTGTAACTTCGGCCAACCTTTGCCGTCGCACAAAGTATCCTTAACTCACTCCAAATATCATCGCTGACTTTATACTGAGCGGTTGTTCTCATCGTGAAATTGGTAAGCAGGGCAAGGCGTTTACGGAGTAGCTCTGCAGGAGAATCGCTTGGTCTACTACCGCTTACAGTGCTGAGTCAGAGTAGCGATCGTCCACATTGGAGGTAGAGGTGATTCAATGAATATTTGATACATTACGCTATAGCTAACGCACCCTACAAGATCGAGCGATCTCACTCACATCCGCTGCACCTATATTTACGCAGCAAATACACTGCAACCAGGTGTCAACCCACTAGTTTGAACTTTTAAGGTTTGGTAATGGCTATACAGCCTAATGAATCGGAAAGCAGAAGCACACGAGGTTTAACAGACAAGCTGATTCAAGGATTAAATTATCGGGGAGTAGTATGGCGTGGAGATGCAATTAAAAGATTAGTGGAAATTGATAGCCAAACTGCCATGCCAGTATTACTTAGGATTCTGCAAGTAGATGAATCTACCCATGTACGCAGTATTGCAGCAGAAGCTCTAGGAGAAATAGGGGATGCGACAACTATTTCCCAACTCACTCAAGCTTTAATGGATGATGCGGATAGAGGTGTTCGCGGCTATGCAGCAGAAGCTTTAAGTAAGCTCACAAGTGGAACACCCGAAGTGTCTCAAGCCCTCCTCCAAGCCCTCCTCGAAGATATTCATGTACAAAGCTCATCTTTAGCTTATAAAGCTGCACAAGCTCTGAAGGATATGAGTAATATTGATACTGCAACCTTGGAGCTAATAAAAGTCTTGGAGAGTTGCTATTCCAGCCAGCAGTTCGAGAATGTCTATAACCAAACTCTGCGTTTAAAGACTATTGAGGTACTGGGTATCCTAGGAGATACTAGGGCTGTACCAGTATTGCTGAAAGCTTTATTAGAGCCGCAGTTGTCTCATTTTTCTGTAGCATTACAAGCTTTAGAAAAAATAGAAGGTATAGATCGTGAAACTGTGATCTCTGGGTTAGTCAAAGCCTTTGAATATTACAAGCAGCTAGGAAGGCAACCTAACCATGTAGATAGGTGTCAAATGCTCATAGAGATTGCAAAGAAATTTGGCCTGAATATGGAATATGAATAGTATCTACTTCCCCCATTCTTGTGATTCTGTCCTCTGTCCGACTACTTTTGTTTAGAAGAAAACCTTCCTAAGATATAGGTCGATCGCTCTCTCATATAGGATCCGTTAGTGCCAACGTAGTGCATCAATTCTATGATAGGGAATAGCATTATTGTGAGCGTTCCCCATTGGTTGAGTCGATGTGTTCTACGTGAGGGGCGATCGAGCTTGACAGTAATTAACGCAACCAATAGTAACGAACAATAATTGCTAATCTTCAATGAGGCCATTGCAAGTTACATTCGTGACGTATCCCGGGACAAACTGCCCCACGATGGTTCCATTAATCACGACCATTACCTTCACGGTTCACCCAAAGTTACCGCCACTTTGAACAAGCTGGCTTGATTGCGCTCCTCCGTTAAGGGTCGCGATCGAACTGAGCGATCGGATTAATCTAACTAGTCTGGTCTTCCATCCTTCAGTCACCCAATTTCTATTTTCGATACCGTCGACGCATCCCAAAATAGAATCGACGCATCCCAAAATAGAATCGACGCATCCCAAAATAGAATCGACGCATCCCAAAATAGAATCGACGCATATCAAAATAGAATCGACGCATATCAAAATAGAAACGGCGCATCCCAAAATAGAATCGACGCATCCCAAAATAGAATTTTTGGCCTAGAGTCCTGTAATTTACTGACTTTAATTTTCCTGGCCAAGGAAATTTCGGTGGCGATACTGAGTTAAAAATCATACAACGGTGGGAAATTGAGAACACACCACATCAGTTGGTGCATCCACTCTCAATCAAGGAATTCCCTCATGACGACTCGCACTGTCGATGCCGCCCTCTCCCAACAAGAAATTGACAGGATTATCGCTACCCTCAAGACCATTCGCGACCAACTTCCTTTTCTCGTGGGTTTATCCATTCAGGAGCGTCGCCAACTCTCGAAAATGGGACGTAAATCCCAAACCTTCTCGGTGCGAGCGCTCGATATGGCCGTGCAACATAGTGATATCATGCCTCGCCACCTGGATATTGCCGCCGCTCGCCGTGATGTCGCGTTATTTGAGTCGTTGAATCCCATTTTGCAATCCGTCAATCATCTACGCGAATTGTTAGAAGATACCCAAATGCTGGCTGGCAGTGAGGCCTATGCTGCCGCTCGACTGGCGTATAATTCGGCCAAAGTGTCTGGCAAAAACTTAGGTTTAGATGAGATTGTGACCGACCTATCCCAACAGTTTCGCCGCCCTCGGAAGGCGCAAACCCCAGCGGAATCATAAGGCGATCGGGCGATCTCTAAACCTTGATCCTGAGTAATCAATCAACAAAAAATGAGGCGTAATCTTTAGGAGGTGGCTGTGATTAAGAAATCAACCAGCGATCGCCCAAAAATTACGCCTCAATGCTGCTTAGCTCAGCGTTAATAATTCTCGTCCGGTGAGCCGTAGATATCATCAAATCGCGGATCAGGCTTTTCGGGCCGATAGGGATCATCAGAACGGTAGGGGTTCTCCCCTTTCGGTTCTAACCGATCCAGTCGCCGGGGTTCCCGTTCCCGCCGGGGTGCATCCAGTAACCGGGAGGGACGCGGTTCATCCGGGCAGAACTCTAACCGAATCCGCACTCTCCCCCGTTGCCAACCCTGACGCTGGAATCGCAACGCCTCACAGTCTAGCCCTTCGCCAAACCAGCCTTCATTGTCATCCGTCCAATCGGCTTCACGATCGCTGATGGCCTGCGCCAACGCATCAATAAATTCTCCTACCTTAAACGTAGGATTCATCATCAACACCCGTCCCAAAGGAACGTAGAGGACTTCATCACTATCTAACGGTTCAAATTGATCCATGATTGGTGCCGGAATTTAGAAAAACCATCCGTAACTATGTAAGCCTTTGCCTAACAGGTTAACCCCCAGATAGCAAACCCAGACGACTAAAAATCCGGTCGCCGCCAGAATCGCGGGTCGTCGTCCTTGCCAACCTTTCGTGATTCGCGCATGGAGATAAGCCGCAAACACCAACCAGGTAATTAACGCCCAGGTTTCCTTCGGGTCCCAGCTCCAATAAGATCCCCAAGCTTCATTCGCCCACACCGCTCCCGCAATAATCCCGATCGTCAGCAACGGAAACCCTAAGCCAATAATCCGGTAGCTGATGTTGTCGAGGGTATCGGCCAAACTCAGGCGTTGAGGAGACAGAGTTACTGTGGGCTGGGCGGTCGTCACACTGGGGGGAGCCAGTTCCAAAACAGCAGTGCCACCACTCGACTCGGAAATCGCCGCCGGGGCAGAAGCTGATTCCCCGATCGTCGGAGTGACTAATTCACCCGCCCGCCGCAATTGGTACTTGCGATCGCGATAACTACCTGTCCCCACAGAGCTACCGCGCAATTCAATATTCTGTCCCCGTGTCACCACCAGAAACGCGATCGCCATCAGCGAACCCACCATTAAGGCCGCGTAACTTAGCATCATCACACTGACATGCATCATCAGCCAGTTGGACTTCAGAGCTGGGACTAACGGTTCCGCCGTTTGCATATTGCCCGGCAACGACAACGCCGCAAATGCGGTAATCGCCATTGCCACTGGAGCCGTCACCACTCCCACCAAGCGACTACGGCTCATCCGTTCTGCCAACAGGTGAACAGTCGTAATTCCCCAGGTGAGGAAGAACAGCGATTCATACAAATTACTCAGCGGGAAGTAACCAGCCTCCAGCCAACGCGCCCCCAACAGGGTGGCAATACACAGGTTCGCGATCGTCATCCCAACGGTGCCAATTCCTGCCAGGGTTGGCAACTGCGGAAATGCGGCTCCCACCCAATACACCAGCATGGTGATGAACAGAACCGCAAACGACGTGTTATCCAAAATATTCTGGAGTGTCACCAGATTCATGCCATGTTCTCCCGACCGACATCCGCCACACAGACGTGACGCTTCCCTCTCTATCCTACGATGTTCCGGCAGAGGCTAGGGCTTCCCCCTCCTCCCCATCTCCCCTATCTTCCCCCTCCTCTTAAGGCGATGGAGTGGCCACAGGTTCCGGTGCCGGGGTCGCCGGTGGTATGGTGGGACTGGTCAGGGGAGCCGGTTTACCCGCCTTTTGTAACCCCACGAAGGCATCATAGCGGCTAGTGCGGCTATCGGTAATGGCGGCAGTCACCCCGATCGATTTAATTGCCGCTACAAGTTCCCGATTCCCCGGTGGCAATTGCAAAATCGGTAAGCGCTTGGCATTCACCGCCTGATCGACATTCATGTAGAACTGCCCATTGTTAGAATTCGATCCCGGTGGCATCGCTTGTTTAAAGGCCTCACTACCCGCTAACGGAGTGGCTGGTTTGGGAATGATCGCACTGGCGATCGGGGCACCTAACGACAGAAAGGCGACATTGTCATTCAACCAACCGTGGGTCACGGTTGAGCCACCCAGTGGTAAGGTCCAATTGGTCACGTCCTGCCCAGCCACTTGTGCCGCTTCTACCTTGACTTTGTACTTATTGGTCATGGCATCATCCAGCTTTTTCAACGCCGTTTCCGCTGCTCGGCGATCGCTGGCTTGCACCATAAACAACAAACTAAATGGCAGGTTGGGGGGACTACCGGGCGGCGCAGACACTAGCGACAGGGAAAACTCCCCATCCATCCAGTTGACAAAATCCTGATCCCAATCCATCTCGATCGTGCTCTTAATTGCACTGCGTAGACCATCGGGTGGAATGGGTGATACCGGACTAGTGGCTGCTCCTTCTACATATTGCTGCCAGAACTGTTTCAGGTTGCTCCCGGATACCATCATCAACGTATCGGTAGGCAGGCGATCGGGCATGATATGAGCATTATTTTTGCCGGTGTATTTCCGCTCACTATCGGGCCGCAACCAGGAGACGCTCTTAAACTGGATCCCTTCTGTTTCTAGCGCTGCCGTCGCTGCTAATCCCTGATTTTGCTGCATCTGAGCTAGATTTTCTTGGGTTAACGGTCTGCCAGCGTTATTAGCCGTTACCATCGCGGCGATCGGTAAATTGACATAGACCTTACCAAAGGGCTGCGCGGTCGAAATTCGTCCTAATGCCTGGTTATAGCCTGGAGTGGCGGCGAGGTTAGGCCCCCCTTGATAGGTATCGATCGCTTTGTCCGTTGCTTTTGGGTCGGTCGTCACCAATAGATATTTGCCACCTAAAGCCGCGATCGAAATCTTTTGGGCCGCTGAATTGGGAGATTCTTTAATCTCAACCCCTTTGTAGGTGCGGGCAACTAATTTACCCGTTTGGGGACGAGGTTTTTCTAATAACTGTTTGGCTTTTAGGGCATCCCGGATTGGCAACACGGCAATCACCGCTTGTTGCTGTGGTACGGGTGGCGGTGTGTTCGGAGTATTTGAAGCTGGAGGCAGGTAGGGCGCTAAGAACGCGACCGAGACTTCATTGCCAATCCAGGGCTGAATATCTTGCTGGTAGTCCAGTCCATTCGCGGTCAGAACTCGATCGCGGACTTGGGCCAAATTCTGATCAAAGGCGGCCTGACTCTGAGGGGTACCAAATTCCCGCAATTGCTCCCACTGGCCGGGATCCGTCGTCACCGCGATCGTCATCAAGGCATCCTGTGGAATCACTTCTGCTCCCACCGGTAAATCCTCAGGGCTTGCTTTCGGCTGACTCAAAAACCAGTAGGCAGCCCCACCGCCGCCAATCAATACTGCCGCTGTCCCAACGGTTAGCAGGAGGGGAAACTTCTTTTTTGTCTCAACCATAGGAATTAGGCTTGTTCTCGCTCTATCTACAGGCAACGCCCTTGCCACTCTAGCAAACCTCATGCCAAATAGAGCTAGAGAGATCCGGAAAGTCTCTGACTAGCTAGCAATTACCGGATAGATTAAAAATCTTCTTAAAAGAAAATTACCGCAGAACTAAGGTGCGGTAGAGCGTATCCCGTTGTTGATAGGGCCGACCTAGAGATGCGATCGCTTGTTGTAACTCCGCGACTTCCATACAAGTACCACCCTGCGCCCCAGCCATGCTGGTGATATGTTCTTCCATCAACGTGCCACCAATATCATTACAGCCCCAGGTCAGGGCTTCAGTGGCTCCAGTTAATCCTAATTTCACCCAACTGGGCTGATGGTTGGGAATCCACTGGCCTAAGAACAACCGAGCTACAGCAGTCAGTAATAAGGCATCTGCTAAAACCGGTTGATCTCGTCCAACTCGCCGCCGTAATGGCTTTGGAGCTTCCTGACCCACAAACGGTAACAGAATAAACTCTGTGATGCGAGCCGGATACCCTGCCGCGATCGAATGTTGTTGCAGCGATCGCAGGTGGTGCAAGTGGCGAATTTGTTGCTCTGAAGTTTCAATATGCCCAGATAACATAGTGCTGGTGGTCGGTAATCCGTGCTGGTGAGCCAGGCTAATAATGTCTAACCAGGTGGCTGTATTCAATTTTTCGGGACAAAGCACCTGCCGCACCTGATCATCTAAGACTTCGGCAGCAGTACCGGGTAACGAATCCACTCCCGCATCTCGCAGGGCAACAATCACATCCGCATAGGCATAGCCGTCTTCCCTGGCGATAAATTGCACTTCCTGTGGCGAAAAGGCATGGAGGTGTAGTTGAGGATATTTAGTTTTGATTGCTGTCAGAATCCGTTGATAGTAGGCGAGTGACGTACCCTGATGTTTCGCTTGCGGGTTCAGTCCGCCCTGCATACAGATTTCTGTGGCTCCGCGTTGCACGGCATCGGCTGTTTTCTCCAGAATTTGTTCTAGATCCAGCCAGAATGCTCCATCATCCCCGTCATCTCGCCGAAAGGCACAGAAACTACAATGCTGCTCGCAGATGTTAGTGAAGTTGATATTGCGATTAATTATATAAGTCACCGTATCGCCCACTAATTGCTGCCGGAGTTGGTCCGCGGCCTGCTGAATTTGAGCGATCGCAGCGGGCGATCGGACTTGTAGTAGAGACAGTCCTTCAGCCGGGGATAGCTCCTCACCGACCAGAGCGCGATCGAGAATATCGGCGATTAACGCTGCACTATTCATCAGCTAATTGTAATAGTCCTAATAATTGATCAGTGTTTTCTAGATTGCCAACAATACGGCGGACTGGTAGAGGCCAGACTCGCATTAAGGTTGGAGTGGCAAATACTTGGTCAAGTTCAGCTTGCTCAGGATGCTGGGAAACGTCAATCACTTTTAGGGTATAAGGCTGACCGAGTGATTCTTCTAAAAGTTGATGGAGTTTTTGCAGAGTGCGCTCCGTGGCCATGCTATATCCTGACACAAACAATCTCAGGACATGCCCCTGGCTGGGCGACGGAGGTAGGGGTGGATGCCCAATACTAGTAGCTCTGGCCCGTGGAACTGGGTGGAAGTCGGGTTCGGTAGCTTTGTATTGCACCAACAAATCGTGATTTTCCCAAAGTTGCGGGAATTGTTGGCGATAGGTTGATAACACGATCGGGTCACAAAACTCCTTCCAAGGTGACGTCGCTTGCCAGGGGATGCCATCGGTTTTAAATACCGCATTAAGTAAATGTTGATAGCGCAATACTGGTAAAGCGGCTTCTGCCACGGTTTGGAGCTGTTGCGTCAGCGGGTCAATCCAGCGATCGATCGTGGCCGTGTAGCAAGGCACCAGAAAATGAGGCGGTTCTGGCAAGTCTAACAACTGCTGAAACACCCCACAGAGGTGGATATGCCATCGCGACTGTTTATATGGATCGATACAGTAAACCAAATCTCCCCCAGGGGTAAACAGTGCGATTCCTTTAAACACCCTGGGAGAGCTATTCACGATTGGATTCAACGGTCGTTTCCTAACGGTTGTTAGACCCGTCCTCGTAAGGCCTGAGCCATTTCGTTTGGCTTCGGTGACATTTCTAAGGCTGTTTCTTCCGTAATCCGTCCGGCTTCGTACAGCTTATAGAGGGACTGGTTCATCGTACACATACCGTCAAAGGTACATCTGGGAATGATTTGTTCGATTTCTTCAATCTCTCCCCGACGAATAAAGTCTTTGATGGCATCTGTATTGATCATAATGTCATGGAAGGCAGCCCGCTTACCATCCGTCGTGCGGCACAATCCCTGGGCAATCACGGCCACTAACGATTCTGCCAACGAGATCCGCATGGGAGCTTGTTGCTCTGGTTCATACAATTGCAGCACCCGCTCGATCGTCTTGACAGCACTGTTAGTATGCAACGTTCCCATTACCAAGTGTCCAGTTTGGGCGGCTTTTAGCGCGGTATTCACGGTTTCCTTGTCCCGCATTTCACCCACTAGAATCAAGTCTGGATCTTCCCGCAAAGCAGCCTTCAGCGCGTTATCAAACTTGCGGGTATGGATGCCCACTTCCCGGTGTTTGATCAGCGCTTTTTGGCTTCTGTGCACAAATTCAATTGGATCCTCGATCGTAATAATGTGTTTCGGCATCTCCTTGTTGATGTAGTCAATCATGGCTGCCATCGTTGTGGATTTACCGGAACCAGTTGGCCCTGTCACCAGAATTAGCCCTTTGTGATAGTGGCAAATATCCTTAAAGACCGGTGGTAGGTTCAATTGCTCGATCGTGAGAATTTTCAGAGGAATCAACCGCAAGACCATTGCTGGCCCACGCAAGGAATCGAAAATATTGATCCGAACCCGCGCGAAT
>DATNPU010000342.1:0-3353 GCA_036703105.1 Microcoleaceae cyanobacterium | reverse complement strand
TCACTCTGAGCTGTTTGCGTTGGAAAGGCTCCAGGCTGCACTGCTAAGTTCACGGTTTGGCCATTACGGCTGACTTCTAGTTGCAGATTTCCACCCACAGAACTGCTCTCCACTGCTTGCTGTACTTGGTCGGCATTGGTCATCTCCTGACCATTAATCCGCTTAATCACATCTCCCATGCGTAGCCCAGCTTTTGCAGCGGGAGAATTTGGCATCACCCGAGCAATTAATACCCCACGGTCTTCCTGCACTCGAATATTCGTGTTCGGATCCGAGTTAATTTGCTGCTTCAAGTCAGGAGACAATCCCACCATATTGATGCCCAGGTATGGGTGATTGACCTTCCCGGTCGCCGCCAGTTGCTCAGCAATCCGTTGAGCTGTATTAATCGGAATGGCAAAGCCTAATCCCTGTGCCCCACCGATAATGGCAGTATTCATCCCAATCACTTCTCCCCGCTGGTTCAGTAGCGGCCCACCAGAGTTACCTGGATTAATTGCCGCATCGGTTTGGATGAAGCTAACTCGCTTATCGGGTACTCGCACTTCTGAACTGCGCCGACCTGTGGCACTAATAATTCCAACGGTCACTGTATTATCTAATCCCAAAGGATTTCCGATCGCGATCGCCCATTCACCAGGCCGCAAGCTATCCGAATTGCCCATTGTCACCGTTGGCAGATTATTAGCCTCTACTTTGACAACGGCAACATCCGTCAGCGTGTCAGACCCTAACACTCGACCGCGCAGCTCTCGCCCATCCTTAAACGCCACCATCACGGTATCCGCTCCCGCGACCACATGGGCATTGGTCAGAATTAATCCATCCGATTTAATAATGAACCCCGATCCTGTGCCTCGTTCGACTCGGGTTGACGGTTGATTGGGAATATCCTGACCAAAAAATTGCCGGAAGAACGGATCATTAAATACTTCTGGAGCTTGGGTTTTCACAGTGCGGGAAGAATCGATTCGGACTACGGCTGGGCCGGTACGATCGACCGCATTAACGACAAAATTAGAATCACCCGCCGAATAGATCGCGCTACTTCTACTGGGTACCTGGGCAACAGACGTGGATGACTGAACAGTTTGAGCATTCGCAGGACTGGTACTGAGGGCGATCGCCGAATCCCCATTAACATTCGATAAGACATGATCACCCATCAGTGCAGCTCCCGCACCCAGCATCGGTAGCATCAAATATAGGGCTGACTTCTTCCAGGAGAATTGGCGATTACTATGGTTGTCGAGTGAAGTGTTCATCGTTGTGCCGCTAAGTCCTCTAAATAGTCTGGAACAATGTCGGTCTTACATTTCTTGCAATTCTGAGTAGAATTGCCGTTGCGATCGTGTCCCAGCGAATCCTAATGATTAATTTAGGAGGCAGGTATGACATTTCAATCGCATTTTCGTCACAGGTAGATGAATATTTAGGCTAAGTAGTGTAGACGTCATTAGCCATCAACTTGCTCCCCATCTGGCTGCAATTGAGCAAATTTCTATTTGTCATTTTAAGTTCATCTGTGAAACATGAAATTGACATGTTGCCTTGTTACTTTTCTAATCACAGGTGAATGAAGTGCAAAGACAGACAGGCAACCATCCGCTCCGGAGATCCTCATGCCAAAAGTACACCAGGTGGGTGTAGCGCTAGGTGCCTTGTCTGTCTTTTTTTTCCAAGTTTTCAGCCATTTCTAATCTCGATCGCCTTTACCGATCACTTCTTAGTCAGGCTTGATGGCACTGTTGCAGGAAATCGATCACTGGATGGAGAGATTCCGGTT
The DNA here is from genome assembly GCA_036703105.1 of Microcoleaceae cyanobacterium. GTDB lineage: Bacteria > Cyanobacteriota > Cyanobacteriia > Leptolyngbyales > Leptolyngbyaceae > Pantanalinema. The sequence goes on along the minus strand of DATNPU010000342.1, from coordinate 1,567 downwards.
TAGTTGCCACGAGCACAGTTGAATCCGGTTCCAGAATCGTGGTGCCATTGGGAATCATCAAGTTTAAATGAGGATGTGGTTGATAACCAATAATCAGGGAATTAGCTGGAAATTGGGCATCCTGAGCAATCTCAGCAATACTGCGACCCACAATATGGCATTTGGATGGAATTGCTAATTTAAGCACCTCGATCTGCCCTTGCTCAAAATGCATCATCGATTCGACCTGAGGATATTCCACAGCATTCACCATCGTTGATACGGCTAGATCGACCGTACTGATAATCCGATGGGCCCCCGCATGACGCAGTGGTTGTTCAAAATCCCGATGGCGCATACGAGAAATGATGTGAGCAACTTGGTAATGTCGGGCTAGCGAGACGATCGCTAAATTCAAGGCATCGTGACGCAACGCTGCACACACTACATCCGCTTTCCGAATTCCCGCTTCATTTAAGATTTCCGTACTAACGGCGCTGCCCTCAAATGCCATCACTCCCAGACGTTCACGAGCATATCGGCAAGCCGTGGGGTCAATATCAACCACCGCAACCGTATGCCCTAACATGACTAGGTTCTCTGCCAGGGTCAACCCAATTAAGCCAGCTCCACCAATCAAGACGTACATAGCTTCTCCCAAAGTTTTCTCTACTGTACAAAAGCCTTAGGGGAATGACAGTAACCATTCAACCAGCTGATGAGCCGTACCGTTGCCATGACATCGCCATTCATGCCCGACTTAGGGTTGCTGAAGCCAGTGACGATCGCCTGTAATAGATGAAGCTCTTGATTCCCAACTGCTCGATGCCAGAATGCCCCAAATGTCACCAAACCGTTCAGCGCCAAGCTGTTACCTGCCCCTACTGCCGGATGCCACTCAAAGCGCATGGGCATGTGGGGATTCCTCTACATTATGCAACTGGCGATCAACCACTCTGCGCCACCTGTGCCTATGACGAGGATGATACTTGCACCTTATCGAAACGTCCGAATGCCAAAGATTGTTCGCTATACTGCGATCGCACTCAACCTAGCCCAACAACCGCTCAAGGATACACAGCCGAGTTTCAAGTTAAAACTTGGTTAAAACGCCATTTAGGCTGGATCGCTTTAATTGGACTGATTATCCTCAGTGTGTTAGTGACCATTATGCGGTGATCAGCAGATCAAGATGGGACAGAACTGATCTCTGGCAAGACTACTTCCATAGTAGGTGCCCCTACAGGTCCATCTCGATGTAAGGCCGCTTCCTGAAATACGGATAAGTCAAACCAGAAAGTTGTGCCAGTTCCAACTTCACTTTGCAGATTCACCTTACTCCGATGCTTTTCAATAATATTGCGAACGATCGATAAACCTAGCCCAGTTCCTTCTAGGGTATGAACTCGGTTTTCGACCCGGAAGAAGCGATCGAAAATGGCTTCCTGATCTTCAGGAGCAATCCCAATCCCGGTATCCACCACTTCTACTCGCACTTGCCTCGGTTTACTAATGTTATCCTCGGGTGACTCAGCATTATCTTCACCGTCAGGCTCCTGGCTAGTAGTCGGGAGATAGGCGCGAATCG
>DATNPU010000338.1:0-10401 GCA_036703105.1 Microcoleaceae cyanobacterium | reverse complement strand
AGATTCGGGAAGTGGTGTTGCTGCACGAGGATATTACTGAACGAGAATTAGCTGAACAAGCCCTAAAGCAAAGCAATGAGCGGCTGGGGCTGCTATATGCTATGTCAAGTAGTCTCCTGCTGCATGATCAGCCTACGGCGTTTATGAGTAGTCTGTTTAGCCAGCTTTCGAATCACTTAAATTTAGAAGTATATTTCAACTACTTAATCGATCGCGAGAGTCAGCAGTTGCTATTGAATACCTACAGTGGTATCCCAGCTTCAGTGGCGGAAACCATTAGTCTACTCAAGATTGAGGATACGATTTGTGGGGTAGTGGCTCAAACGGCTAAACCCTGCATCATTGAGCAGGCTCAGCAATCTAGTGACCCAAAGACCAGATTGCTGCGATCGCTGAATCTAACGGCTTATACCTGTTATCCCCTGCTGGCTGGTGAACAGGTAATTGGTACGATCTCCTTCGGTACCTGTCAGCGCAGTCATTTTCGGGAGGATGAATTAGCGTTATTGCAAGTGGTTGCCGATCAGATTGCTACGGCTCTGGAACGTGCCCATTTGATGCAGGCATTGCAGCAGCATACCGAAGAACTGGTGCAGGCCAATCGGATGAAGGATGAGTTTTTAGCCGTTTTGTCTCATGAACTGCGTACTCCCTTGAATGCGATCGTGGGCTGGACGCAACTGCTACGCACCCGACAGTTTGATGCGCCAACAACCGCTCGGGCACTGGAAACGATCGATCGCAATACGCAATCATTAGTGCGATTGATTGAAGATTTACTCGATGTATCGCGAATTATTACGGGCAAATTACAATTACATTTGACGGAAGTGAATTTGGCAACCATCGTGGCGATCGTCACAGAGATGGTACAGCATGATGTCGAAGAAAAGCGGATTACGATCACATCGCAACTGGATACTTCGATTAATTTAAAGGGAGATGCCAATCGATTACAACAAATTGTCTGGAATCTTTTGTCTAATGCGATCAAATTTACACCAGCCGGTGGCACTGTGTGGGTTGATCTCCATCAAATTGAGCCATCGCTGTCGCCGGAAGGTAAGAGTCAGACGGGTAAGTTTGCCCAACTCAGCGTTAGTGATACGGGGCGCGGTATCCAAGCTGATTTTATTCCCTATGTGTTCGATCGCTTCCGCCAAGCCGATAGTTCAACGACCCGGCATTACGGTGGCTTAGGATTAGGTTTGGCGATCGTGCGGCATTTAGTGGAGCTACATGGTGGCACGATTCAAGTTAAGAGTGAGGGTGAAAACCAGGGAGCAACATTTATTGCGACTTTTCCCTTACCGATGACTATTTCAAGCTATATAGTTCTACCTTCAGAACAATCTATACTACAGCCCCAAACTTTAAAGGGAATCGAAATTGTAATTTTAGATGATGAAGCTGATGCTAGAGAGCTGATTACAACAGTATTAACTCAGGTCGGTGCCACTGTTACTGCCACTGAATCTGTTAAGCAAGCGTTGGACGTTGTGCAACGTCTTCAACCAGATGTTGTGATCAGTGATATTGGGATGCCTGAAGCCGATGGCTATGACTTGATTCGTTCCCTGAACACCTTAGCCAAAGACCAGGGTAGACAAATTCCCGTGATCGCGTTAACCGCTTACGCGGGAGAAAGCAATCGGCAACAGGCATTGGCAGCTGGGTTTCAATATCATTTGACTAAACCAATTAATCCGACAGCCTTAGTGCAGGCAATCCTAGAATGTATTCAGCCCAAATCTTGAGTGGGGTTGCCAGTTACAAGTTGTTTGTTTTACATCAGTTCCTTAATCTGGCTTTGTATGATTGAGATAGCAGGAGCCTAAATTCCTCAGAAATCAGGTGAGCATTTCTGAGTTACGTTTAATCCTGGATATTAATGCCGTTATAACAACGATCGCGGTGGAAACTGCTCATCTTGGGTAGAGCTGAGATGGAGTAGCGTGTGTTGCTTCAATCTGTCTCCTGCGATCGCAGCTATTCTGTCAAGGAGATTCAGCCATGACAAAAAACATTGAGAATAATTTACATTACAGCGAAATTTTAGAGCAACTTAAAACCTATTTTCCGGTGCCGACCTCGAATCCAATTATGGATGGTTATTTTGTGCACACCATCTCTAATTTTTTGGATTATGTGGATAATTTAAAGTCAGCGGCACCTGTGTTGGGGGTTGGTCAGGAGCAACAGGCTGATTTTCAACTGGATGACCACTTCCCCGAACAGATGCGATCGGTGGAAGCGATTACTAAGCTGCTGGTTGATTATTGCCAAGGGATGACGATCTGGGCGCATCCAAATGCTCAAGCAAATGTGCTGCCACCTCCGACCATTCCCAGTATTACGGCGGCGATCGCGGCGGCCATCTACAATCCCAATATTATCTGGGACGAGTATTCTGCCCGGTTTGCCGAAGCGGAGTTGCAGGTGGTGGCATGGCTATCGAACCTGATTGGTTATGATTCCACTCAATCCGGCGGATTCTTTACCTTCGGTGGGACTGGGACGATTTTGTATGGTTGCAAACTGGGGATTGAAAAACTGTCCAATGGGCAAACCATGCGCGATGGCATTCGGGAAGATCTGAAGATTGTGGCCTCGGCAGTGGGTCACTATTCGCGGCTGAATGTGGCTGGTTGGTTGGGGTTAGGCACCAAGAATTTAGTCACAATTCCGGCCACCGATCGCAGTCAAATGTCGTTGCCGCATTTGGAAACCTATTTACGGCAGGCGTTTGCGACGGGTGAAAAAGTGGCGGTGATTCTGGTGACCCTGGGAACAACGGATGCATTTGGTATTGATCCGATCGCCGAAATTGTGCAGTTGCGCGATCGCTTGGTGCAGGAGTATCACGTTGAACATCCGCCCCATATTCATGCTGACGCGGTAATTGGCTGGGTCTGGTCAGTGTTTAAGGACTATGATTTTGACCGGAATTCCCTGGGCTTCCATCCGCGCACGTTGAACTCCTTACGAGATGCTCTGAAGTCGATCGCGGACTTGGATTTGGCGGATAGTATTGGGATTGATTTCCATAAAACGGGTTATGCGCCCTATGTTTCCAGTGTGTTTCTCGTTAACGATCGACAACAGTTAGGCTTGCTCAGTCGGGCACCTGAACAAATGCCCTATCTCTATCAATTTGGTCATTATCACCCAGGGATTTATACCCTGGAATGTTCTCGTAGTGGGGGGAGTGCCCTGGCAGCCTTAGCCAATATTCAACTGTTAGGTAAACAAGGGTATCGGGCGTTGATTGGGCATATTGTGGAAATGGCAGAAATGCTCCGCGATCAGCTTGAACAATATGCTTGCATTGCGGTGCTGAATGACTCTAACTATGGCCCTGTCACGCTGTTCCGTGTCTATCCTCAAGAGACAGATGCGGCGATCTTGCTCCACCAGGAATTGACTAATCCCGACTATCGGCTGCAACTGGAGGAAAACAATCGCTACAATCGGCGGATTTTTGATTATGTCCACGATCGGGCCATGAGAGGTGAAGGTGTCTTACTGTCCTGGACGGATGCTTACCAACAAGCCCATTATCCGAATGCTCCAGCTGTTGCTGCATTGAAGTCGTTTATTATGAGTCCCTGGACCGATTTGCAAGCGATTAGCATGGTCGTGCAGCAAGTTCTAGAGGCTCGATCGACCTTACGAGGCCGTTAATCAATCACTAACCCATCTTTGACATGAATCGTGCGGTGAGTTTGAGCGGCCACATCTGGTTCGTGGGTGACGATGACGATCGTGATGCCTTGATTGTTTAGATCGGTTAGTAAATTCATGACTTCATAGGAGGTTTGGGTATCTAGTGCCCCGGTTGGTTCATCGGCTAACACCAGCGCCGGACGATTAACTAAAGCCCGTGCGATCGCCACCCGTTGTTGTTGCCCCCCAGATAATTGATGCGGACGGTTAAACAGCCGCTCGGCTAACCCGACGCGCCCTAAGGCTTCTTCTGCTCGCTGTCGGCGTTGGGGTTTAGGAATGCCCGCATACACCATCGGTAACATAACGTTTTCTAAGGCGGTCGATCGCGTGAGCAAATTAAATTGTTGAAACACAAAGCCAATCCGTTGATTACGAATATAAGCTAACTCTTCATTGTTCAGGGTCGTCAGGTTCCTGCCCTCTAAGACATAATGGCCATCCGAAGGACGATCGAGACAACCAATGATATTCATTAATGTGGATTTGCCCGAACCGGAAGCGCCCATAATGGCGACATATTCTCCTTCCTCGATCGTCAGGTTAATTCCCTTCAACACCGGAACATCTAGGTCACCTAATCGGTAGGTTTTTGTGATGTCTTCCATCCAAATCATGGTGGCCATAAGGGGACCTTATTCACTCCGTAATGCCGCGATCGGATCCAGGCGGGCCGCATTGCGAGCCGGAATCACTCCAGCGATTAAGCCCACCACGAGCGCGAGGGTCAGTCCGGCTGCGATCGAAACCAGGGACACCACAAAGGGAAACTGAAACAGGCGAGAGGCGGCAAAGGCCAGGCCCACCCCGATCGACACTCCTAAGGCTCCACCTAACAAGGACACAATGATCGCCTCGGTGAGAAACTGGCTGAGAATCGCACTGTTGGTAGCGCCGATCGCTTTCCGAATGCCAATTTCGCGCGTTCGCTCCACCACCGACACCAGCATAATGTTAGCGATGCCAATGCCCCCGACAACGAGGGAGATCCCCGCTATCGCACTCACTAAAACTGTAAATAATCCGACCACACTGCTAAAGGTATTAATAATGTCAACTTGATTGCTAATGCGGAAGTCATCAGGGTTGGGAGGATAAATATCATGGCGAATACGTAACAGGTTGGTCACCTGAAACTGCGCTGCTTCTAATTGAGCCTGGTCTTTGGCCTTCAGCCACAAGCCGTTAATTGCCGTGCCAGTCAGGGAATTATTGCCCACAATCCGCGATGACATATTAGTGAGCGGAATATAGACCCGATCGTCCTGATCCTGTCCACCTACAGAACCCTTCGATTCCATCACCCCGATGACTCGGTAGCGACCATTTTGAATGCGCACACTCTCCCCGATCGCCGATTGGCCAGCACCAAATAAATCATCTCGAACCCGACTCCCTAATACCACGACGGGTTCGGCATTGTCTAAATCAGCTTGCGTAAAAAACTGCCCGGACTGCGGATGAATTTCTTTGACTTCCGGATAGGCCAGGTCAACCCCTAAAATGCTCGTCGATTCGTTTTGTTCGCCATACACGACCTGCCCCCCTCGCTGTAAAAATGCCGTCACCGCTTCGGCCGCCGGGACTTGTTTGGCGATCGCTTGTGCATCTTCCCAGGTCAGTGTGGTCGCCGAACCCGCTCCTTGACTGATACCGCCCGATCGGGCCGCGCCTGCCAGTACCAGCATGACATTGGTTCCTAAGGACTGGATTTGTTGCTCTGTGGCTTTTTGGACTCCCTGGCCAACCGATGTCACCATAATGACGGACGCAATGCCAATAATCACGCCTAACATGGTCAGGCTAGAACGAAGGCGATTACTCCATAGCGCTTCTACCGCCATCGTTGCCACTTCCAGCCAAGACACCTTCCGTGGTCGGATTCTCGCCCCTGCTACCAGTTTTGACTGCATCGATCGGGGTATCTCTTTGATCTTTCCAGCTTTCCCCATCGTTCCCATCTCCTGCGCTTACCCACTTAGCCACCACCGCGTCTGCCACCACCACCGCCTGGTGGCCCGCCGCCCATACCTGGAAAGACAGACGGTGTTCTAGACGCAGGCCGTTCCCCTTGCGGGAAGCTTAACAAAATCCGATCGCCTGCCTTTAGCCCAGAGGCAACGACCGTTTTATCATCGATCGTCGCGCCAGTCGTAATCGGTTGGAAGTGAGGCCGATTCCCTCCCTGGCCAGTCACATACACGCCTGTTCCCTGTTCCTGCCGCACGATCGCTACTGTGGGAATGACTAAAGCATCATTGAGCATCCCAACCTTAAACTCTACATTGACATTCATCCCAGACTGCAACAGGTTTTTGGGATCAATCACAGAGGTTTTCACCTCGAAGTTGGTCACATTCTGTTCCACCGTGGATTGGGTCGCGACTTGAACCACTTGGCCTTGAAAGGTTTGATTCGGATAAGCATCGGCTGTAATGCTGACCGGCAACCCCACCTTAATTTTGGGAATACTGGTTTCCGCGACCTTCGCTTCTACTCGATTGGTAGAGGCTAAGGCCAAAATCGATGATGAGGTAGCAGACGATTCCGAACTGCTGGAGGTGGTAGGAGTGACAAATGCTCCTGGATCAGCAAATTTGCGAGTAATCACCCCACTGAACGGAGCCCGAATCACCGTGTCATTAATCTGAGTTTGCACCGTTTTTAATGCCCCTTCTGCATTCAACACTTGGGCCTGAGCGGCGGCAATATCTTCTGGACGGGAACCCGATCGCTGCAAACTCAGGGCTTGGCGTAGTTGTTCGACCTGGGCGCGGGCAGCGGCAATCTCTTCTGGTCGAGTGCCCGACTGCTGCAAGTTCAAAGCTTGTCTAGCTTGATCTACCTGAGCTTTGGCTGTATCCAGAGCGGTGCGTGAGGTATCCAGTTCTCGCTGCGAAATGGCTCCGGTGCTGTAAAGCTGTTGATTTTGGTTAAAGGTGAGTTCGGCCTGCCGCAAATTGGCTTGGGCAGATGTTAATTGGGCCTGGGCTTGAGCAACTTCTTGTGGGCGATTACCCGCTACCAGTTTATCGAGGTTGGCTTGAGCTGCCGCGAGTTGAGCCTGCGCCTGAGCCACTTCTTGAGGTCGATTGCCTGCCAGGAGTTTATCTAGATTGGCTTGGGCGGAAGCGAGATTGGCTTGGGCTTGGAGAAGCTGACCCTGGAGATTGGAATCATCCATCCGAGCTAGGATTTGACCAGCCTGCACCCGATCGCCTTCTTTCACCAACAATTCCTTCAGAATGCCAGAACTTTTGGGACTAACGTTGACCGATCGCTCGGGCTGTACAGTCCCATTCGCCGAAATTGTCAGCGGTAAGGTTTGTCGTTCTACGGTAGCCGTTTGGAGATTCCGTCGGGCTTGTTGGCGTTGGGCTGTTGTCACCTGGCTATAGGCGACATAACCACCTGTGCCCAGTAGGCTCAAAACTAGCACTCCTAACAACCAGCTGGGTAGTCTGAACTTCAACTTCATCCAATTGAACACCACGGCTACTTTCCCCTTATCTTAGATCGCTACTGGATGGAATGAGGTCAAGCTGGGTGAGGAGGCGGAGGGTTTGTTTCGAGGCCGCAAGCTGTGGGGTCATTTGCTGGGTCGTTGACGGGGCGATCGGAATGAGCAAGGTAGCCAGACCAACGATCGCGAATAAGCACAGAATCCGGAGGGGTTTAATCTGGGGTAGCATAGTCTATCGCCACCTAACGATGATAGGGATGAGATCGACGATACATAGGAACAGATTGAAGAGATGGGTGACGGGGTATTGGTAGAGCACCCTTGGGATTCCCCTAAATTCTCCTTGCATCAGAAGGGCCTGTAACGGTTGGGTTTCCTCCTTGAACGAGGATCGGGGAATCTAAACCTGGTTCAAATCGGTGTTAATCGATCGTCAGCTGAACCCTTAGTTACCAGTAGATGGGGCAGTTTGGGTTCTTTGACTACGAGATTGGCGATTTTGTTGGCGTTGCTGTTCAAACTGTTGCTTTTGTTGGAGTTGTTCTGGAGTGAGCACGGCATCCATTTGCGCTTTAGTGGCTTGCATCACCGCGTCAATTTTGGCTTTTTGATCGGCGGTAAGGTTCAAGCGATCGAAACCACCAGGGCCATGACCAGGACCACGCCCAGCATGATTAGCTCGCATTTGCGCCTTTTGTTCGGCGGTAAGATTAGGGCGAGTTCCATTGCCATCAGGGCGGTTAGGCCGATTGGCTCGCTCGGCTTGTAGTTGGGCTTTTTGCTCTGCGGTTAAAATCTGATCAATCTGCGCCCGACTCGATTCCATAATTTGCTTCATTTTGGCTTGTTGCTCTGAAGTCAAATTCAGGAAGTTAGGCTTGGGGCGTTGCTGGCGTTCGGTTGGCGCATTGGGAGTATTCGGTGTGGTAGTCTGGGCAACAACCGGGATGATGCTGCCGATCGACAGGGCGATCGACACGGCTCCAGCCATCAGGGGGAATAGCTTTTTGCTAGAAAGCAGGTTGGGTAAAGTCTTTGAATTCATTGTCGTTCCTGATAGTTTGGTCGTCGAACGATTTGGCTCGACACTTAAATCCTAGGGGCGATCGTCAAGGTCTACATCGATCAAACTTCCCAACTTGATCTAGGACTAAAGTCCTATAAACAATAGGAATTTAGTCACAGCCATTTCCATGATTTTTTGGGATCAATCTCTCTGGTGCTGGCAACATCGCTAACCTAGAGTAGAAGTAACTATCTCCGGTTACGCTACCTCACCTGGTTTTCTACCATGCTGCGTCGTCCATCTACTGCGTGGTTCCGCCTCATTCCCAATCATTCCTTTCAGGTTATTTTGTATCTGGAATGGATTCTCTTGGGGATTACGTTGCTGCTGGCCATCCGCCCCCATCGGTTTGGCATCAATATTGATACTCTCTGGTATTTCATCCCCTGTTTAATTGGGTTTGGCCTCATGGGCTTGCGGTTGCCGATCGCCAATAGCCGCTCCAAAATTCTGTATACCGGAATAGAGTTCGGCTTATTGTTTCTAATTTTTTTGCTTGACAATCGCGTTGGCTTTTTCCCCCTACTTGGGGTGATTATCGTGATTCGCAGTTGTCTGATTTTTCAACAATTAGGTCAATTTATTGTTACTGGTTTGGTGTTTATTGCCTTTCTGCTGATGCAATTTGTCGGAATGCCGCCACCACCACCGCCTCATGGGCCACCCCGAGGAGATTTGCCCGAAGCGATCGCCAGTACGATTTTAACGCTGAAACTGAATACGGCGGTGACATTTGGGTTGGCGCTGTTGTTCATCTTGCTGCTAGTCAATGCGTTGCTAGCCGAACGGCAGAGTCGGGAAAAATTATTATTAGCGAATGATCAGTTACGGCAATATGCCTTACGGATTGAAGACCAGGCCACCTTACAAGAACGCAATCGGATTGCCCGCGAAATTCATGATGCGTTAGGTCATGCGTTAACAGCGCAAAGTATTCAGTTAGAAAATGCTCTCCTGTTTTTACCACCAAATTCGGAAAAAACGGAGTCATTCTTGCGAGAAGCGAAACAACTGGGTTCTAGGGCGTTACAGGAAGTGCGACGTTCGATCGCCACATTACGATCGAACCCCTTACAAGGGCAATCGCTGGAAACCGCCATTCTTAGAGCAGTGGATGAGTTTCATAGTGCGACTGGCATCGCCCCAAGTTGTCAAATCCACCTGATTCAACCCATGCCGACAGAAATTAGTACAGCCGTATATCGAATTGTTCAGGAATCACTGACTAATATTTATAAGCACAGTGCAGCATCGCGGGTAACAATTATGTTGCATGACGATCTCACGATGCTAAAACTGCAAATTATCGATAATGGGCAAGGATTTGATCCGGCGGGCAATACAACTGGCTTTGGGCTTCAGGGGATGCGAGAACGTGCTGCCGCTTTAGGCGGGCAATTTGTCCTGACCAGTCAACCTCAGCAGGGTTGCCAAATTAGTCTGACGATTCCATTACCGCAATCAGTACTATAGCAATTCTGTTAGATTGTAAAAAAAGATTCCGCAGGGATCCTTATTCCACAAGGATCTTCCAATTCACATATGATTTAGAATAGCTAACCACTAAATAACTGATTCCTTTAAGGTTAGTAAACTAACATGAAATACTTGAAATTCCTATTTCTTCCTATCTTATTTTCTTTTAACTTTGCTTATATATCATTAGAAAGCCAACCCCACTTAATAAAAGTGCCTGCGCTTCAAAGCACGACACCTAGAAACTCTAGCGAAGGAGCAATTTCTACTTCTACAAACGGAATATTAAATTCTTTAAATACCGTAAAATTCTTGAAAGAGAGAGCAGATAAAGATCAATTAGTAGAAAATAGGGAGATTTTAGAAAATGTTCTAAAAGAAAAGAATCTTCCAGTTAAATTTGTAGAATCCTGTGGCAAGGAATTTAATCTAACTTATGCTAGGGTTCACGCTATATATGAAGTAGAACAGAAGACATACGTCATTTCTTTTATATGTACTAGCTATATTAGAAGTGCGTCATTTCGTCGGTAGTGATGGATAGTAATGGTTAAGAGCGCAAAGAGGCATTGTAATGATGTACAAAGTACCAAATTGCACCAATGTGGTTACTCAACTTCTTAGAGAAGGACAAGGTTTTACGAACCAATCGTCCGACTCGCTGCCGCAG
>DATNPU010000327.1:0-9665 GCA_036703105.1 Microcoleaceae cyanobacterium | reverse complement strand
GCTGATACAAATCTGGACTTATCTACCCAAAGTTTTCTGCAGGTGGTTGATTTTATCGATTTCTTTTTCCAAGTAATCGCGTACTTGAGGATGTAAGTACGCTAGGTAGAGCATCTCACGAGGAGCTATCATCCTATGTTTTGGATCAAGAAACAATGTAAAGCTCCGCAATGTTGCGGCAAAAATAACGACTCGATTCCAGCGAGCATCATTCTGATCATTTTTTAGTTTTTCAAGTAGCCGCTCAATATATGAAAACCACTTTCTAAACTCTGAGGACGATTCATACTGTTGGGTAAAAGAGGTAAATTTAATGATATTAGATGGCTCGTTTTTATCTTCCATCTCTTCGATCATTAGCTCACCGATCGCGGTTAAAACTAAGCGCGGTACTGATGCTTCTTCTATGGCAGTCAGCTCTCCATCAGCAATCCCATGAAAATAATGAAATCCAGTAATCGACTTAAACACGGTATAGAACTGGATATTGAATAGCCTCGCCTTTTTATCCGAAGTTTCATACTCAAGAAATGCTTCGTCTTCAAGAATTTTGCACCATCCAAAATAGCAGCCAAATAGATACAGCGTACTAATTCGATAGTAGTCGTCATCAGAATTCCCAAACCAGTCTTTATCAACAAAGTTAATCAGGTTCTCTAGTCTGCGATCGAGTTTATCTGCCGCTTTTAGCAGAGGATAGCAATATCTTCTCAGCGCTTGTTTGGCAGCCCTTTGATGCTGCAAGTAGGGAGTGAGAACTTGCTGAAATAAGAAATTAATTAACGCACCAATCAAACCTCCCAATCCAGCCGAAATAATAATCCAGATTACAGAGTTTCGTTCAAGTGCTTGCAGAACTGTACCCACTATCAACACCTCCCCAAAAAGTGAGAATTTCTATCATAAAAATTCAGCTAAATTCTGAGTATAGATAGAGCAACACTCACTTTACAACAACAGAGCTAGTGTTATTTAGTGGGCAGTTCTGAATGAAGGTTCGTTGAGAATTTGGTGGCATCTAAATTGATCAGGGGTAATGCACCATTACCACCCATGACTTGTGGAAATTTGCCATCCCATTTTTCGATCGCTTGTTTCTGCAATAATTCTGGCGTTAAGGTTTCTCGTAATAACCGTTGGGCTTCCGCTTGTCCTTTAGCTCGGTTCACATTCGCTTCCGCTTCTTGTTCCGCTTCTTGCGCCACATAAACCGCTCGTTGGGCCCGTTGTTCCGCAATTTGTTTTTCTTCTACAGCGTGGGAAAACTCTTCTGAAAACGCCAGATCAACAACACTCGTATCTAACACTAAAATCCCATATTTTTCCAGACGTTCGCCTAAAGCAATATCAAAATCGTGTTTTAATTCATCCCGCTTGGTAATCGCTTCTTCTACCGTCCGCCGAGCTGCCGCAATTTTGAATGATTCTTGCGTTTGCGGGGCAATAATTTTTGCCACAATATTTTGTAATGTCCCTTGCGTTCGACGAATATCGACGACTCGCATGGCATCAAGCCGGAAGTTGATTGCGAAACTAGCCGATAATTGTTGCAAATCTTTGGTCGAACTTTGCGCCGGGACTTCAAATTTTTGCACGGTCACATCATACATAGAAACTTGAGAAACCAAAGGCGGTTTAAAGTGCAACCCTTCTAATAAAGCCCCATCTTGAGCTTTGCCTAAAATACTTAAAACTCCGGCTTCACCTGGATTAACAATCACAAATGAATTTAATCCTAATAAGGCAACAATACTGAGCAAAAATAGGATGATGGTCAGTTGCCAGGTTTGTCCTTGTTGATTTTTCACGTTCCTGTACTCCGTTGTATCCCGCTTCTACGACCATAGGCGATCGCGCCTCCATCCCTCAGAAAGCGCAGGATTTTTTTACGGTTGGCAGTGAGGAAAAAGCGGAGCAACAAAGAATAAAGTCGTTTACACAAGCCTGATATCCAGGGAAGCAATTTGATATTGTCTTTAAAAGAGTGTTCAGGTTAACCATTACTAGAACGGCATGGGAATCGCGATCGACTTTGGCACTAGCAACACCGTGATCGCTCGGTGGAATCGGGCAACGCAGCAACCAGAAACTATTTCGCTACCGGGCATCACCTGGAAAACCGCTCAGAATCCCCCATTAATTCCCAGTTTGGTCTACGTCAAGGATGCCAGCCAAGATCAAGTGATTGTGGGTCAGGAAGTCCGCGATCGGGCGTTAGATTTGGGCAGCGATCCCCGCTTTTTCCGTAACTTCAAACGGGGGATCGGCACACCGATTCAAGGATTTTTGCCTGAACTCGATGGTAGACCGACTCGGTTTGAGCAAATCGGCCAATGGTTCCTTACCCAGGTGATTCAGCAACTGAAAGCAACTGAACCCGAAGCGGGAGAATCTCTGATCTTCACAGTGCCCGTCGATAGTTTTGAAGCCTATCGCCTTTGGTTAGGTCAAGTTTGTGAGTCGCTGCAAGTTGAACAAGTCCGAATGCTGGATGAACCAACAGCGGCGGCTTTGGGCTATGGATTAGCCGATCGCGAGACTTTATTAGTAATTGATTTCGGCGGCGGCACATTAGATTTATCCCTGGTCAGGCTCGATCAGGCGACTCAGAGTCAATCCAAACCGATCGGCTTCATTCTCAAGTGGGGACAAAAATCGTTTGCTGAACAATCGGGGCAAAAACCCAAAATTGCCAGAGTCCTCGCCAAAGCTGGACAAAATTTGGGTGGTTCCGATATCGATAACTGGCTAGCTGATTATTTCGCCACTAGCCAGGGATTACCAATTACACCATTAACCACTCGGCTTGCCGAACGGCTGAAGATTCAACTCTCCCTGCAACAACAGGCGCAAGAGGTTTACTTCAATGACGAAACCTTCGAGAGCTACGACCTGCAACTGAATCGCAGTGGCTTTGAACAGATTTTGCAAGAGCACCGATTTTTTGAGTTGCTGGACGAGTCGATGCAGCAGGTGCTTCAGCAAGCTCGCCGTCAGGGACTGGAAGTCGCTGATATTGATGCCGTGTTATTAGTAGGCGGTACGGCCCAAATTCCCGCTGTCCAAACCTGGGTTCAACAATATTTTGATCCCAGCAAAATCCGCAGTGAAAAACCATTCGAAGCGATCGCCCAGGGCGCTCTACAACTAACTCAGGGCATTGAACTGAAAGATTTTTTGTATCACAGCTATGGTATTCGGTACTGGGATCATCGCCACAAACGCCACAACTGGCACTCGATTATCAAAGCCGGACAAGCCTATCCCATGATTGATCCAGTGGAGTTATTGCTAGGAGCCTCAATCGAGAACCAACCCAGCATCGAACTAATTATTGGGGAGCTGGGATCAGAGGCCGAGCAAACTGAAGTCTACTTCGATGGCGATCGTTTGGTCACCCGCCGCGTCGGTAGTAGCCAAACCCAGGTGCAACCGCTCAACGATCGGGAAGGTGCCCGCACGATCGCTAAACTCGATCCTTTAGGATTTCCAGGTCGCGATCGCATCCGAGTGCAATTCCGCGTCGATGACCAACGGTTCCTCCGCATCACGGTGAATGACCTGTTAGCCCTACAAACCCTGGTTGAAGACCAACCGGTCGTGCAACTCAGCTAATTTCTAGCCAGGGCTTGCTTTTTTTGAAAACCTTGTGCTACTGTAGAAAACGTTGCGAAATTCAATTGCACGGGTCACTAGCTCAGCGGTAGAGCACTCGGCTTTTAACCGATTGGTCCCGGGTTCGAATCCCGGGTGACCCATAAAAACAATCTTATACTTTATAGATTGCCTTCGATGATGGCGACAAGCGTGATCTGAATCTGCTGAAATTTTTAGTTTGGTTGGTTCACGCTCAATGGCTGAGTCAGGTAGGCGATCGGCCATAGGTTACAAAAATATAAATTTGTTTAATAGTTATTTTTACTTATTACAGCCAGTGAACCACAAGTTAAGTCTTACAGCAGAGTGAAAAGTATCTTAAGATTACTGTAAGGATTAAGTTCGTCGATACAAGCTAATCACACGTACCCAGGAGGACTGTCTATGGCGCTCGTACCTATGCGGCTGCTGCTCGATCACGCGGCTGAGAATGGTTACGGCATTCCGGCGTTTAACGTAAACAACATGGAGCAAATCCAGGCAATCATGCAGGCTGCTCAGGAAACTGATAGCCCTGTGATCCTGCAAGCCTCCCGTGGCGCTCGCTCCTACGCTGGCGAAAACTTCCTGCGTCACCTGATCCTGGCGGCTGTGGAAACCTATCCCCACATTCCCATCGCCATGCACCAAGACCATGGTAACGAGCCTGCCACTTGCTACTCAGCCATCAAAAATGGTTTCACCAGCGTGATGATGGATGGTTCGCTGGAAGCAGATGCGAAAACTCCTGCCAGCTATGAATACAACGTGGCCGTCACCAGTGAAGTGGTGAAAGTGGCTCACGCGATCGGGGCTTCCGTAGAAGGCGAACTCGGTTGTTTGGGTTCTTTGGAAACCGGCATGGGCGAAGCTGAAGATGGACATGGCTTTGAAGGTAAGCTAGACCACTCTCAACTGCTGACCGACCCTGATCAAGCGGTTGATTTCGTGCTGCAAACTCAAGTAGATGCTCTGGCCGTCGCGATCGGCACCAGCCACGGTGCTTACAAGTTCACCCGCAAACCAACGGGTGAAATTCTGGCCATCAGCCGGATTGAAGAAATCCACAAGCGTCTGCCCAACACCCACTTGGTGATGCACGGTTCTTCCTCCGTTCCCGAAGACCTGTTGGCATTGATTAACCAACATGGTGGCACCATCCCTGAAACCTACGGTGTACCTGTAGAAGAAATTCAGAAAGGGATCAAGAGCGGTGTGCGGAAAGTGAACATCGACACCGACAACCGGTTGGCAATCACTGCGGCTGTGCGCGAAGCGCTGCAACAGAATCCTAAGGAATTTGACCCCCGTCACTTCCTGAAGCCTTCGATCAAGTACATGCAAAAAGTGTGTGCCGATCGCTATAAAGAATTCTGGACGGCCGGTAACGCCAGCAAGATCAAGCAAGCATCTGTTGATGTTTACGCGATCAAGTACAAGAAAGGTGAACTGGATCAAGTGGCAGCTAAAACGACAGCAACTGTCTAAATTGCCATTCAGAACGGTTCTTAATCACACTTGCTAGAATTTCCGGGTAGGCGCAAACTACCCGGTTTTTTATGGCTGTGAATAGGCTTGGCTACCACTCAAATGGCATGATCAAAACAGTGCTTGGAGTTAACTAGAATGCAAGTGTTTTCCCTAGTAGAGGAAGTCTTACATACTCCACCCCTGCCGTTTGACCCAGAACGCCAAACCTTAAAAGGCTGGATTACTTACTGCCTGCGCGATCGCGGCTTTAAAGTCGTCTCCGTAGCCAATGCCGACCTCGCAGTAGAAATGCGCACTGGCGAAAAAGTCCCCTTCGGCATTACCGAAACCACAGAAAATTTAGATCGACAAATGGCTTGGTTTGTTCGCGATCGGGCTACAAACCAGGTGACCTTGCTTCCTCCACAAGGATAGACTCATAGTTCAAACGCTTAACCGACGCGGCGACGACTGCGGGTAGTCATACCGGATGATGGCAGTTTAGGATAAGTCCGATCGTAACTGCTGGAGGTTCGCCGTGAGCGTGAGGCGACGGGATAGCTATCGTCACTAACCCCTAAATTCAGGATGCTCCGCAGATCTTCGAGCAAGGGCCGATCGGATAAATGCAAATCAATCAAAGTTAATCCAACGCCGAGCAACATGATGGCAATGCCCAAAATGAAGCAAGCCAGCGCGATCGGAATTAACCAATCCATATTAATTGCAGTCCGGAATGCCAGGATCAGTACGCTGATGATCGAAAACAGCAGGGCATAGTGCACTGCCAACACGCTGTAGTGGCTGATCTGATAACGATACTGTACCTGCCGCAACGCTTTTTTGACGTACCCTAAGCGATCGCTCCGTAACCCAGCCCCACTCTCAAACTGCTCGGCGTAATCGGAATACTGACGCGCCAGGAGTTGTAACCGTTCCTCTAATGCCGCTTGACGGGCGGTTAACCCTCCTAAGACCAGCGCACAGGCAACGCTGATCAAAATGGAGTTCAGGATTAACTGAATTAGCTGGGTGGATTGCTCAACACTCATGGAATCTCCCTCAGTATCCGTCAAGCATACTATGAGTCCCGCCACGTAGGGATATTAGCGTTTTCGAAATAAAAAATATATTACGACCGTTGCTGGTTATCCTACGCGATCGTTGCCCGTTCTCAAAGATCGTTACCTTAAAAATAACAAACCAATCATACAGTACATTTGCACTATATTTGTTTTAAGTTCTCCATCTGTTGCATCATCCGGTTCAGAAATTGCAAGATGACCAGTGCCCCAATCACACTCACCGCCAACGCTAACCAAAATCCGTGGGCGATCGCCGATGGCTGATCCATGGCCCAACCACCTAATAGAGGCCCAATAAAGTAGCCGATCGCCCAACACTGCGAATTCACCGCTAAATACACCCCACGTAACGAGTCGGGAGCCAGATCAACCACTAGCGAAGAGGCCGAAGGCATGTACGTCACGGTTGCCATTGCCAAAATCGTCAGTGCTAACGCTGCCCACACTAAATGAGCGCCAGAAGCGACTCCTGTGCCCCAAACACAGATAAATCCAGTTCCCCACAACACTGCTGACACCATCAAGGCATGGCAACGACTGAAGCGGTTTAAGCCACGGGCAACCGGTAATTGGCTCATTGCTGCTAACAACAAATGCCAGGTAAACAAGGCACTGATGAGTACTGGACTAAATCCTTTGGTATGGGGACTCACCGCCACAAAGTTCGTAAAGTATAGTGGCAACGTGCTACTGGTCTGCACAATAAATGTGGTAAACAGCACATTCACAACTGCGTAGGTAAGCAACTGGCGATCGCGCAGGGCAATCGTCCATCCTGAGATCGCCCGATGAGTTCCGGTGACATGCTCAGTTTCAGCGATCGTCCAATACACAACAGCAAACAAAACTAGAAACGAGATCCCATCCACCACAAATAGCGAGCGATATGCTCCAGTCGTGCTAATCAACAGCCCACCCAGCACCACCCCAATTCCTAGCCCTAAACTGTCACTTAATCGATTCAAGGCAAAAGCTTCATTGCGTTGGTCTGGAGTTGTCATGTCCGCCACCATTGCTTCGGTCGAAGGCCAGTACAACCCAACCCCAAAGCCCATCAGCAAATTACCAATGACAAACATCGGAAAATTCAGAGTGGCAGCCAGTACTAAAGAGGCGATCGCCGCAACGATCGCCGCCAGTAACACCGTACGTTTCCGCCCAAAGGCTGCATCAGACAACGTACCGCCTAATACTCGGCCCACCACTCCAGAAACGGAAGCACTACCTAACCCCAGACCCACTGAAGTTGCTGATAATCCGACTTGATTGACAAAAAAGATCGGAGCGTAGAACAGGGTAAATCCAGAGCCAATCTGCGACAGCAACCGACCAAAGGCCAGTAACCAAACTTGATAGCTTAGTTGCGGCAACCAGGAACTCAGTTTAGGCAGGCGGAAAAACTTCATAAACCGTAACCAAAACTTCTCCTAAAGCATAAAGCGATTTTCAATCCGTAAAGTCCGCCAATGGATATGTAATAACTGATATAGAGGTTCTCTCCTAAAGCGGGGTGTGATGGCGCGGGTCAACAGGCTTCCACCCCTTCTACCACAAAGAACCGGAACAGTTTTTACGCCTCCAGCAGATGTTGAGAACCAGGGATCTGACTATACTAACGATGTCCATCCCTAGCCGCTCAATCGATGTCGCCCTTTCTGCTTGTAACTGACCTGGATAACACCTTAGTCGGTGATGACCAGGCGATGTTGGAACTTAACCAGCAACTCAGTCACCATCGCCAGCACTATGGCAGCAAAATTGTCTACTCTACCGGACGATCGCCGATCCGTTATCAAGAATTGGCTACCGCCAAACCATTACTGGAACCCAACATTCTAATTGCGGCAGTCGGCACCGAAATTTATGTCAATGGAAGCGATCGCCCCGACCCCCGTTGGGCAGACATTTTGTCGCAAGGTTGGGATCGCGAGCAGATCGTCGCCATGACTGCCCATCTTGCCGATCTCACGCCTCAAGCCGACACCGAACAACGTCCATTTAAAGTGAGTTACTTCTTATCCCCATCCGCCGCGATCGAGGTAATGCCTCGGCTGGAAACACTGCTAGCGGAGCAAAGCTTAGAGGTACAATTGATCTACAGTGGCAGTTTGGATCTAGATATTTTACCCAGTCGTGCCAATAAAGGCAGGGCAATGGCCTTTGTCGGGCAAGATTTAGGGATTGCTCCCAGCCAAACCGTTGCCTGTGGCGATTCTGGCAATGATATTGCCTTGTTTGCCGATCGCCCAGAACGGGGCATTATCGTCGGCAATGCAATGTCCGAACTGTTGGAATGGCACTACGCAAACCCAAACCCCGATCGCTACTTAGCTAAAGCTCACTGTGCTGGCGGCATTCTAGAAGGGCTAAACCACTTTGGCTGGCTCTAAACCCCTCATCTCCCTCACCTTCCCCACCTCCCTCATCCCCATTCATGCTCGGTTATCTCAAAGGCACGATCGCCAGTCTGCAAAAAACTAATAATCGCGTCATTCTCACCCTAGAGGTCGGACAGATTGGCTTTGATTTACAGGTTGTGCCGAGGCTAGCTAACCAACTACCAGAGGTTGGAGAAGCAGCCCACATCTTTACCCATCTGCATGTTCGAGAAGACCAACTCACTCTATTTGGCTTTGGGTCAGCCGCCGAGCGCGATTTGTTTCGGCAATTAGTCAGCGTCAGTGGTATTGGCCCACAACTGGCCCTGGCTCTACTCGACACTTTAGGCTTACAAGATTTGGTGCAAGCGATCGTCACAGGGAACAGTCGGGTTCTGGCCAGAACTCCTGGAGTTGGCAACAAAACCGCTGAACGGATTGCGCTTGAGTTACGTACCAAGTTAGCCGAATGGCGACAACAAGCGGGAATTCCAGCGGCTCCTTCCGCCGCACCGACCACAGCAATTCAGGAAGATGTGGAAATGACCCTGGTGGCTCTGGGATATACCAACAATGAGATTGCTCAAGCTTTACAAGCGGTTGGCCAGAACACAACGTTATCAAAACGGGAAGATGCGGAAGTCTGGATCCGCGAGGCGATCGCCTGGTTGAGCCGATAGTCGAGGATTTTTTGAGTTTAGTCCTAGGGAGATCCCTATGCTATTATGGAGGACTGCTGCCTTATTTAGTTATTAGGAATACATACTGCATCATGGCTCTGCTGCAACAGCGCAAACACGAAATTATTTCGGAATACCAAGTTCACGAGACTGATACTGGATCGGCAGATGTTCAAGTGGCAATGCTGACCGAACGCATTAATCGCCTGAGTGAACACCTGAAATCTAACAAGAAGGATCATGCTTCCCGGCAAGGGCTGCTACGGATGATCGGCACCCGCAAACGCTTGTTGGCATACATCCAAAAACACAGTCAGGAGCGGTATCGGGCATTGATTACTCGGTTAGGGATTCGCGGTTAAGAGGGCGATCGAGGTATGGCTTCTAAGTCTCGCAAAGGTTCCCAGAACAGTAAG